>JANNBD010000295.1:0-3384 GCA_031385105.1 Chamaesiphon sp. OTE_78_metabat_374 | reverse complement strand
CGAGAAATAGGAGTAGGGGTAATTCATGAATTACCCCTACTCCTATTTCTCGCGGGATATCACAGGTAATCCATCAACCTTCATCTGATTTAATCCACACCGAAACAGAGCCGCCATTGCAGCGAAACTCTGCCCAGCCATCGTCATTGGTAGTGATTGATTCTGGCACATGTTCGGTAATATCGACATAGGTGCAATTAGGCTGTCCGATGTCCATCCATTTACTACCGCTTTCACTATTGCTCAGGATCACTGCCATCCCGCCAGGATGTTCGGTATCGCCCAATCTTGTCCAGCCGATCGTATTTGGATGATCGAAATAATCTTTTTGTTCACCATAGGCATAAGTTTGGCGGGCATAGAGGAATTTGTCGATTAGAAACTGGTGAGATTCCATCCAAATTTCATACTCATTACCGTCTTTGTTATCCTTATAATGCGCGCCATAATAATCACCATAGAAAATACAGGGATATCCGTCTGTTCTGAGCAGAATTAGCGCGTAAGCAAGGGGTTTAAACCAAGCTTCAACGATCGATTCTAGCGACTGGAGCGGTTGAGAATCGTGATTTTCAACGAGGGTAACGGCTAATGCTGGTTGCTGTTGAACTAGGGTATTATCAAAAATCTTGGTTAGATCGTAACTATCACCCCCTTGACTGGCAACATGGAAATTATAATGTAATGGTGCGTCAAATAAGCTCACCTTACCATCAGTTGTTTCGATGAAATAATGGAGCGCATCTACTTCATAAGACCAATATTCACCCACAGCAAATAGATCGCGCTTGGCGTGATCACGGACGTGCTCGATCCACTTTTGAAAGAACTCTGCCGATACGTGTTTGACAGCATCAAACCTAAAGCCATCAACATTGGTAGTGTCATAGTACCATTCTCCCCAATAGTTGAGTTCGCCGACTACTTCAGGATTCTCGATGTCGAGATCGCAGCCCATCAGGTAATCAAAATTACCTTTTTCCAGGTCAACATTAGTATCAAAAGATTTGCCTTTGAGTAAATAAACGGCAGATTCACCTTCATTAAAGGCATTGTAATCGATCGCATCAAAGTGCCACCAGTGCCATTCCAGTTTAGAATATTTGCCCTTACGCCCTGGGAAGGTAAAATGCGTCCAAGCTTTAATCTTTTGGTATTCACCAATTGTTTCAGTCCGATCATCCATATTGAAGGGGGTTGCTTCAACTTCTTCTTCTAGATCTGCCCCCAGCTTGTGATTGAACACCACATCGGCATAGATCCGGATCCCCGCTGCTTGGGCGGTTTTAATCGCCTGAATATATTCATCTTTGGTACCATATTTTGTTCGTAACGAGCCTTTTTGGTCGAACTCACCCAAATCGAACAAATCGTAAATTCCATAGCCCACATCCATCCCACCGCCCGTGCCTTTGTAAGCAGGTGGCAGCCAGAGAGAAGTAATCCCAGCTTCGGCTAAATCCCTAGCTTTCTCGGAGACTTGATTCCACAGACTACCATCTTCAGGGCTGTACCAGTGGAAGTACTGCATCATTACACCATTGGGGTTAGACATAATTATTATTTATCACTATCTTCAGCTTCCCTAATTTTCTACGGAATTAGATTGACTTGTCTATCATCAATTAGAGAGATTTAGTAGATAGCTAAAATGACCAATATCTATCTAAAGAGATAGAGACATCACATATATAACTAGATATAATACGATTAATAGTAATAATTTATTGCAATGAATATCGCAGAAATTGGAGCCGATCTGCTAAACTTTTTAGGACAAGCTTGGTGGATTGAAATTAATACAGTACAGCCTAAATGTACTTATTATTTTGGACCCTTTCTCTGTAGAAGTGATGCTAATTTGTCGATTTTCGGTTATGTCGAAGACCTAGAAAGTGAGTTTGCCCAAGGAATTCAAACACATGTCAAACGCTGTAAACCATTACAGCTAACAATTTACGAAGATTTGAAATTTAAAATCAACTGAATTGATCAGTTCAATAGTCGCTCATTTAACTGGAAGAACTGCTGGCTAGACAAGACAGGCGGACTTTGCCCGATGAGCAGCAATTACGAACCTACGGGAACGGTGCGAACAGTAGCTGAAGTGTCCTGGCGGCTTTGGCGGTTGCTCTATGATGAAATCACAAAATATATCCGAATTAGATCCAGCTACTTTCACTCTAGGTAATTAGAGTGCGATGATAGTAAAGAGAGCGATCTACTTCGTCATTGAGCTTGCGGATCGACTTTATCAAGTCATCTGGCAAGATTTTTTCATCTATATTAACATCAATTCCATGTCCAGATCCCGCGAACCGTTGATCAGTCTTGCTCTTTACCATATCTTCAAGCAGCCAATCATAAATCCCTTATTTTATCTGTATTTTCAAGGCAAAGTAAAAGGTGCCGAACATATCCCTACATCAGGTGGATTTGTCGTTGTTAGCAATCATGGCAGTAATTTCGACCCACCCCTACTTTCTGCCGCAGTCAGACGACCTGTAGCATATATGGCGAAAGAAGAACTATTTGAAATACCAGTTCTGAAAAATGCGATCCAGTTATATGGTGCTTACCCTGTTAAACGTGGTGCCGTAGATCGAAACACTATTAGAGCGGCGTTAGCTTATCTTGATGCAGGTTGGGGTGTCGGCATCTTTCTGTCTGGTACGCGCACACCTGACGGCAAGGTAGTCGATCCAAAACCAGGCGCGGCTCTAATTGCCGCAAAAGCTCAAGTCCCCCTACTACCTGTTGCCATGTGGGGAACGCATTTAATTGAGCAGCCAGGTAAAAAGTACCCTCAATCAACTCCGGTAACAATTAGAATTGGTGAATTGATCGCCGCACCAGCTTCAACAAAACGATCAGAACTCGATCGAATCACCGATTTGTGTACAACTAAAATCAACGATCTCCACGATCTCGGTCGCTAAATCAGCCGTGGTATCATAATCTAATCAACAATACAATTATCATCACTCGATCGCTCACATGTCAGAAAAATTACGGGAGCAACTAACTGAATTACTCGATGAAGCTCAATTAGAGTGGCTTAAGCCACATATCCAAAAAGATGTCGTGATTATCGTTGCTCCTGAGTTAGATCTTTTAGACGTAGGCGTGGCGATTTCTAGCGATAATACTCAATCTATTCAGCATTGGATTAGCGAGCAATTGCTAATCAAGCCATCACAAGAAATTCTCAATCGTTGGAATACCAATTCTAGCCAGAGATTTCAAGCACTGATTATTCAGCCATATATTTTAGTGAAAGAACTTATCTAAAATAGCTTAAGGATTGAGCGAATATACTCAAAACAAAGGGACAGCAAGTGTTTGTACTTGCTGTCCCTTTGTTTAAATATTAAGCTTGGCATC
>JANNBD010000302.1:0-1909 GCA_031385105.1 Chamaesiphon sp. OTE_78_metabat_374 | reverse complement strand
ACCGAATCGGTAAACCAAGTTGCTGAACTACGGCTAGGGCGACCCCACCTTTTGCAGTACCATCAAGCTTAGTTAATACCACGCCACTTAACTTAGCAGCTTCGGCAAATACCTGTGCCTGACGCAACCCGTTTTGTCCTAGAGTAGCATCAAGTACCAATAAAGATTCAACTTGGGCACCATTTGCTTGTTTATCGATAATTCGACGGACTTTGCTCAACTCATCCATCAGATTTTTTTTGTTTTGCAATCTTCCGGCGGTATCGACTAATAGTAACTCAGTTCCTCGCGCTTGGGCAGCACTAATTGCATCATAAACAACGGCAGCGGGATCGGTGTTTTGACCTGGATTGGCGATGACTTCAATCCCACTACGATCTCCCCAAACTTTTACCTGTTCGACAGCAGCGGCGCGGAAGGTATCTCCAGCCGCAATCAAACATTTATAACCCGATGATTTGGTCATGTGGGCGAGTTTGCCAATGGTAGTAGTTTTACCAACACCATTGACTCCAACTAGTAGCCAGATATTCAATTCATCCCTAGCTGGCATGAATTCGGCACTATATTTTTCGGTGTAAGGCTTGTCGAGTAAATCGCGTAAAATCTGCTTGAGATAGGCGACAGCTTCGTCTGGTGGTAAGGATTCCTGGCGGAGTTTTGCCTGCAAGGTTTCAATTACATAATCAGTCGCTTCTACACCGACATCAGCTTGGAGTAGTAGAGTCTCGATCGATTCTACCGCATCGGCATTGAGTGGGCCTTGACCAATTAGAGCTTTGAGTTGATTGACAAATCCGCGCCTTGTTTTGTCTAATCCCTGACGGAGTTTTTTGAGCCAGTTAATCTCGTCTAATGATACCTGTTCTGGTGTGCGGCCTCGATCGGCTAGCACTTTCGCCGACCACAAGAAATCATCATCTAGCTCTACATCCGCCGCTGGTACCGCTGGTTCCTCGGTTTCAATCGCTGTAGCCTTGAGCTGTTCTATGCGCTGCTGACGGTCATCCCGTGCCCAAATCGGCAGACTCTCTTCATCTGCTGGTGCGTCTTCCGGCGCATCAACTGCCTCAGGTTCGCCGTCAGATGCTGATAGATCTGGCTCAACCGTCGAACTAGCTGTCTCGGCTTCTAAATCATCCACGTTAGGATCGATAACGGATAACACTTCCGGCTCCGATTTCGATTCCGGCTCCACTACTGCTACAGCCGCCAATTCCTGCTGCTGAATATTTTGATAGGCTGCTTTTGCCCACGCTAAATAATCAGTCGCAACTTCTTCACTGGCTGGTGCTGGTTCTGTTACGGGGACAGCAATCTCTACTTCCTCCTCCACAGTAGATTCTGTGATCTGTTCGGTATCGGTAACTGATTCAGATTCAGATTCAGGTTTATCAAACTTCCGACGAAACCAATCGAAAACCATAATGGATAGTGAGTTGTGAGTGATTAATTAGGACTTATGGTAGTTGTAGAGCGGGGCGCAAAATTAGACTGGCGATCTTGAGCGTGTTTTATTCGTAGCTTTCTACGCTTTCGACTTTTACACCTGGCTTTAGCTGCTCGGTAACTCGTCGGAGTACGCCGTTAATTAACTTCCGTCCTTGATCGTCGCTGTAACGTTTTGCCAGCTCAATCGCTTCATTAATGGCAATTCGTTCTTCCAAACCCAAATAGACTATTTCAGCTACGGCGAGTCTGAGAATATCTCGATCGATCTTTGGCAATCGACCTAGCTGCCAATCTACAATACTTTTGCTCAGAAGTATATCAATATCGGCTGATTCTTCGGTAGCCTTAACTAGTAGTTGAAGGGCATAGTTACGAACATCAGGACGATTGAAGTTGTTAATCAATTCTGGCATTTCTACCGCATGTCCCAGCCGATTGATCGCTGCTTGCACCAATT
>JANNBD010000266.1:0-5995 GCA_031385105.1 Chamaesiphon sp. OTE_78_metabat_374 | reverse complement strand
AGCACAGATCTACCCACCCCGCCTTTCAGGCACCCCTCCTCGGAGGGGATTTTGATTACTTGCTTGGGCGATGAATGATTTTTTCTGCTACGCGCTTCTTGGCTTGTTGATCTACGCCGATGACGCGGACGTAGGACTTGGATCGGTCACGGACGATCGATTCTAACGAGCGGACAACTTCAGCGGCGTTGTGTCCAGAGACTTGTCCACCAGTTTCCCAGGCGTTGCTCTTTTTGCGGCGTTCGTCGGCAAATTCGGTGAAGATCGCGCAGCCTTGCGAGACAAGACGAGAAATTGTTTCGATCGCATCGAGGTCTAAAACTGAGCTGCTAGTACTGGCAGCGGTGCTTTTGCTGCCTGTGCTAAAACTACTGCTGGTATTGCTGGCAGTACTGGTATTGCTGGCAGTACTGGTACTGCTGCTAGCACTGGTCGATTGACCAGGGCGATGAACGATTTGTTCGGATACGCGCCGCTTGGCGTGGGTATCGATGCCGATCGCGCGGATATAATCATTAGGATTGTGGGCAATACAGTCAGAGATTGCGGCGAGGATTGCTGATTCGGTTTGGGAATCGATCGCACTACAGCTAGTCCAGGAGCTAGTTTGGAAGCGGCGTTTGTCGGCACGTTCGATCGCGACTTTGCAGCCTTGGTTGAGGAGTTGACGAATGGTTGTTGCTAGGTCGGAATTTGCACCAGTAGTCGTACTAGCATGGCTCACTGCTTGGCTCGAATTAGGTGAACTGACCTTTTGACCAATAGTTGTAACTTCAAACTGTCCAGCCTGATCGGAGGGGCGTTGAATAATGGTTTCGAGTACCCGCCGCTTGGCATTGGTGTCGATGCCGATTAACCGCACATATTCGCCCCGATGGTCTTGGAGGCAACTTTCGAGGTGGTTGAGCACTTCGCTTTCATTGCGAGAGTTAAAAGACGCACAGCTAGTCCAAGAACTGGTCTGGAAGCGACGTTTGTTGGCATGTTCAGTGCCAACTTGGTAGCCTTGGGCTAAAAGGTTGTGAACGCTGCTAACGATGTCTGGATGCAGACTGGAGCGGTGTGTATTTGACTTGAGCGGCAGATCCAGTGTAGTGGGGCCAGTATGAGCATGGCTAGTGTTGTAGATGGGTGCAACGCACTCGATATCATCAACACAGCGATAGCCAGCCCGTAATGAATCGTTGATACTAATGATGTGAGAGGCAAAGGCGCGATCGTCTGGTTGGGCATCAGAGAGCCTGTCTGCTTGCTCTTGGTTGGTGATAATGGCACCTGAGGGCACATATTTACCCGGCGCGATTTTGACATCCTGAATCAGCGCGTGCATCATTACGACACAACCTTTGCCGACTGTGGCATTGAACACTGTTGATCGAAAGCCAATAAAGCAATCACTACCCACATAAGCAGGGCCGTGAATCAGGGCCATATGGGTAATCGAGCTATTGTTGCCGATCCACACTGAGTAAGGCTTACCGTCATCTCCAGTGACTCGTCCTTGCTCTAGTCCGTGGATGACTACGCCATCTTGAATATTGGTATTTGCACCGATCGAGAATGGATCCCCCTCATCCGCTCGAATCGAAATCCCTGGGGCGATCATCACATTTTCGCCGATCCGTACGTCGCCGATAATGTTGGAAAAAGCGTGAACGTAAGCAGTATGGTGAATAGATGGCTCTACCAAATTCTGCGACCACGGGGTAAGTGGGGAAGCGGTAACATTATTCTGGAGTACTGCCACGATCTAAATCCTTATATAAATTGCATTGCGACTATTGAGCCTGTGTCACCAAAATCACTGCCAAAACTTGATTTGTGCTTAGTAACTTAATTAGACTCGCGCAAACTCTAATGTCAAGAATACAGTTTCGGGGTTCAGTTTGGCAATATAGTACACAATTATACTTTTTGATTCGGATTATAAGTTGGGCTGATGTACTAGGTTCTCGGTGGTGAGTGGAAAGATAAATGGCGTATTCCCGCAGGGCAGATCGACCGTAAATTGACTGCCAACGCCGATCTTGCTGGTGACACCAACTCTCCCGCCATGTAACTCAACCAGCTCACGGACGAGATTTAGCCCTAAACCTGTGCCTTGAGCGGTGCGGCTCAAGGCACTATCGATTTGGACAAAGGGCTGAAATAATCGATCGAGATCTGCGGTAGCAATGCCAATCCCTGTATCACTGATGGTGATTTGCATCCACTCCTGCTGTGCGGTGACAATGTGGGTGATGTCTAAGTCGATCCGACCATGTTCTGGCGTAAATTTAACCGCGTTACTGAGTAAGTTGATTAAAACTTGGCGAATCCGACGTTCATCAACTAGTAACTCTGGCAGATCGGCAGCGATGTTCACGGCTACTTGAAGCTGTTTTTTAAGAGCTTGCGGTTCGATAAATAGGATACTAGCATCACAGAGTTGAGCGACATTTGTGAGGGCACAATCTAGTTCGAGTTTCCCAGCTTCCATTTTGGCTAGATCGAGAATATCATCGATCAAACCCAATAGATGAGTGCCGCTGCTGTTGATGACTTCGCTGCATCGGAGTTGCTGTGAATTCAGCACACCATATACCTGTTCTGTCAGTCCTTCCGACATGCCCAAGATCGCATTTAGCGGCGTACGGAGTTCGTGACTCATATTATTAAAGAAACTAGTCTTGGTGCGCTCGGCTGATTCGGCTAGTTCTTTGGCGGCTTTGAGTTCGATCGTGCGGGCTTCGATTTTTAGTTCGAGATCTGCAAATGATGCTTGCAATTCGGTGTAGAGTTTAGCGTTTTCGATGCTGATGGCAGCTTGAGCCATTAGGACTTCGAGGGTTTCAATTCGATCGCGAGTAAAGGCACCAGTGGTAAATTGGTTTTCTAGATATAAGATGCCAATTAATTTACCTCGCTTGAGAATGGGAGTACATAGGACACTTTGGGGTTGATATGTTTGCAGGTAAACATCTCCGGTAAATCGCGTCGGCTCATCAGCACCAAGCAAAATTGGCTCTAGACTACGGGCGACTCTATTTACCAAACTAACTGCCAAATCGGTACTGTGATCGAAAGAAATCGGCGGTAATAACTGGGGCTTTTGACCTGATTTTGCTTTGGCAACTACCTGCAAATCATCGTCTTTGTTCAAGACTAGCACACACAAATCGGCACCAGCATTGGCAATTACCATTTCTAATAGATTGGCAATTAATCGATCGAGTCCAATCTCCTGGGAGATAGTTCGCGAAGCTTTTAGTAAAGTATCCAAATCCAAGAATGTCGAGTCCCGCAGCAATGAACTACTCAAATCGGCGATCTCTGTGCTAGTGAGATCGATCGGATCTGGTTTTAGAATCGGCGACAAAAGTTGAGGATAGAGTGTGACTAAATGTTCGACTTTGGCGGTTGCACCCCAACGGGCATAGCAATAATACGCTTCGATGATATAAGCTTGAGCTAATTTTTCTTTGCCCCAATCGAGATAGAATTTTGCCGCTAGTTCATTGGCTAGGGCTTCTTCATTGACAAACTGATGTTCCTGTGCGCCTGCGATCGCTCGATCGTAATGTTCGATCGCAGCGGCTTTATTACCCAGTACCCGCTGTTTTTCAGCCTCAATCAAATCCCATTTGTGACGATAATTCATTGGTGCAGTTTGTGCCCATAGATCGATCGTCTCTTGATGTATATCTACTTGAACCAGAGTTTCAATTTGCTCTACTTCTGACTGGATGGAAAACAGTCCTAACTGCGTCAATGCTGCATAAAAGTGAAATACTGGAATCGGAATCATCCCTGAGACTGCCATCAAATACTTTTCACCTTGTTTAATATTATCTAATGCGTCTGGATAGTTACCAAACAAATAAGCCAGCATCAATTTATAGATATACACATAAGCAAGGGCTGTAAGATCTCCAGCCTCAAGATGCTTGGAAATCATCACTCTTTCATCATAGGCATTCCCAATTAGACAGTCTGGCTGACTTCCGATCGTGATGAGATTTTGGACTACCTGTTGCTTCATCTCCAAATAAGCCTGTGCCGAATATTGTTTTACTCGTTCTAAATCTTTGCTGTATGGTGGTATTTCTGCTTCCAAATTATTCAATTCCGATCCACAAATGAGCTTAGTATCAAAGTAGCAACTTATACAGTATCCAGTCATAAGAGATTCGCCAGTTTCCACAAAAACCGCGTATCCGTGCTTGAGTGTAGGTATCACTGTTTGAAGAGGCTCACGTCTGTGCTGAATCCAGTTTGCGAATAAAAACAAAATTTTACCCTTTAATTCTGTTTGTGAGTCCTGACAATCTAATAAATTAAGTGCTAGGGTGCCAAAACGATATCCCATATTTACATCGTTAAAAAAAGCACTCAGTACCAAGCCATGATTAGCATATCCCAATGCTGATGCTGGTGTATTTCCAAACTGGAGTGATAAGCTTACCATCGTCGAGCTAATCACAGGCACTAACTGTGGTGTGCTTACAAAAACAGGTGCTATTAAATCAGCTAATAGTTGGATAGTCTGTTGAGTCTGAATATTGCTCATTACTGGCAAATCCAATAAATCTTCAATTTCTATTCCTTTGAGTTGATGTTCAAGACTTTGCAGTTTTTTATGTGTTGTTACTTTGTCAGGTGTTATGGATATTTCAATTCCCAATTCAGAAAGTGCGCTAACACCGATGTCGATCGCTTCTTTCGTTTTGCCACTAGCCGTGTGAGTAGCGATTTGAATTCTATAGATTTTAACTTTATCTGAAATTGTTCTTGCCGATCGCAAGACAGTAGAAGCAATCTCTTCCATCTGTACTAAATTTCCTTCTAGGTAGGCAGATCCAGTGGCTGCAACATAAAGATCTAAAGTTAATTGATAATCATCTTCCCAGGCATTACTCGACAGAAGTTCTATTCCTGTTTGGAAATAAATACTTGCGGCTGCATAAGCAGTTGCAGATCTAGCTTTCTTACCTGCACTGAGATTAAGTCGAGCTAGCGCAGATCGATCTTTTGGTTGCGTAATTAACGATCGAGCTACATTCAAATGTCCAACAATATCAAATAGCCTTTCCGTTCTGACAATCTCTGAGGAATTTTGATAGAGTAATTCACCAATTTTGAGATGAGTTGCTTGTTTTCGATCGTCAGGAATTAATGAGTAAGCCGCTTGTTGGATCCGATCGTGTAAAAAGCGATAAACTGGATTGGCTGTCGCTGTTGATGTCGATTGGAGATCGGCATTGGTAAAGAATTTATATGTTTCTGAGGTGGGAATTAGTAAATTTTCCTGTAGTCCCGCCCATAGTGCTGTAGCTGTATCCGCTGGTGATTGCTCTGAAATAATCGCTAGAGTATCCAAATCGAATTGCGATCCAATACATGCAGCTAAAGTGAGTGCATATTGAGTTCCGATCGGCAATTTTTGCAGTTGTAATGCCATAAACTCCACCACATCATCGGTGACAGCTACAGATTTTATTTTGGCAAGATCGCAACTCCATCCACCGACAGATCCATCTTGACTCGATCTATTGAAACGAATCAGTCCATCTTCATATAATGCCTTGAGAAATTGAGTTGCAAAAAATGGATTACCTTGAGTTTTAAGTTCTACTAATTCTGCTAGTGGTTGAGCAACGACTAGATCGCAATTTAAGGTATCAGCAACTAACCGATTCAAATCAGTCTGAGTTAGGGCTGTGAGTTCGATTGTATTAATTACAATCCCAGTTTTTTCGATTTCCTCAAATGCCAAAATTGATGGATGAATTGGCGAAACTTCGTTATCGCGATAAGCTCCGATGATTAAGAAATAACCTGCATCTTGCATCAACAATTGGAGCAAATTCAAAGATGCCAAATCCGCCCATTGCAGATCGTCCAGAAATAGCACCAGTGGATGTGCGGCAGTAGTAAACAATCGCACAAATTTCTGAATCAGCAGATTAAATCGCTGCTGTGCCGCCATGCCAGATAGTTCTGGAGCTGGCGGTTG
>JANNBD010000211.1:0-2730 GCA_031385105.1 Chamaesiphon sp. OTE_78_metabat_374 | reverse complement strand
CCTGTATTCGGGTTCCCGTCCTTCGCGCCCACTCAGAAGCAATTAACCTCGAATTTGCCGCACCATTCGATCCGGATCAGGCTCGATCGATCTTAGCGACTGCGCCTGGTGTAAAATTGGTGGAAGATTGGGAGGCGAATTACTTTCCGATGCCGATCGATGCGTCGGGTAAGGATGAAGTATTAGTTGGGCGAATTCGTCAGGATATTTCTCATGCTAATGGATTGGAGCTATGGCTCTGCGGCGACCAAATCCGCAAGGGTGCTGCGCTGAACGCGGTGCAGATTGCCGAATTGTTGATTGAAAAAAATTGGCTGAAGCGTAAGTAGGTGGTTTGCGGTGAGGCGTGGATCCATCCGCAATTCCAAATTCAGGCTTATCCATATATGTCGTAGGGGCGGGTTTATGCTAGAAATCATCGATTTCACCAATAAATATCAAACGAACCCGCCCAACCCCACCAGCAACATTTTTCGTTCCGAAAGGCTTCGCCAACGATTATTGAATGAGCAGGGGATTTTCCAGCACGACGCACCACCACACAAACAATCCTCGAACGTCATTGGTGGGGTTGGGCGGGTTTGAATGAGATTTATAGTTCATTCGCCATCGCTAGCAAAAACCCGCCCCTACAGATCCCCCTAACTCCCAACTCCTATGACAATTGATTTCGGACGAGTCATCACAGCAATGGTTACACCCTTCGACAGTGAGGGAAATGTCCACTATGCCGAAGCAGAGCGGTTAGCCGCACATCTAGCCGCCAATGGCTCCGATGGAATCGTCGTCTGCGGCACCACCGGAGAATCGCCGACATTGAGTTGGGATGAGGAATACCAGCTATTTCAAGTTGTCCAGAAAGCTGTAGCGGGGAAAGCGAAAGTAATTGCCGGAACTGGATCGAACTCTACCAGTGAAGCGATCGAGGCTACCCAAAAAGCTGCTAAACTAGGAGTAGATGCAAGTTTGCAGGTAGTCCCCTACTACAACAAGCCCTCCCAACTGGGTATCTATGGACATTTTGAGGCGATCGCCAAAGCTTGCGACCTGCCGATGATGCTCTACAATATTCCTGGGCGCACCGGACAAGCATTAGAGCCAGAGACAGTTGCAAAACTAGCTCAAGTAGCCGGAATTGTTGCAATCAAGGAATCTACGGGTAACATAGATATAGCGAGCCAAATTCGCAGCTTGACTCCACCAGAATTCAAGATATATGCAGGTGATGATTCATTGAATCTACCCACACTCGCAATCGGCGGGAGTGGAGTAGTCAGCGTTGCTAGCCACCTTGTCGGGAATGAGATTCAGCAGATGATTGCAGCGTTTGAGTCCGGTCAAAATCAACTGGCGACTCAGCTCCACATCAAAATGTTGCCCCTCTTCAAAGGTTTGTTTTTCGCACCCAATCCGATGCCAATTAAAGCAGCCCTAAAACTGCAAGGCTGGGAAGTGGGCGGGTTGCGATTGCCGATGTGTGAGCTACCAGCAGAATCATTACCTCAGCTTCAGCAGCTACTTCAGCAACAGGGATTACTTTAATCCTTAGCCCTACCGAACCAATCGTAGATAGCTTAACTGTCGCAGTAAAAGCATCTCCCTAACTATCAACTATCAACTAATTGATTGACCCATCGTCGATATTATGATACAATTAAGATAGCGAGGAAAAAGTATAAATCAACTCAGCAGCCATAAAGTTAAAACTTGGCAAGTCAACAGTTCAAGCTGTAAAGACATCATCGGGTTAGAGCCGATAAAACTCCAAAGTAGCTAAACTCAATAAATAGGTCACAGACCAAACTTAGTACTTTCAGATTGAGTTCTAACCTTTAAATACAAATATTCAGTTAGTTTAATAGTAGCCAGTGCAAATTTCTAGCGCATAGTTTCAGTGAATTATATTACCTTTGATTGCTTCAGGGTATAGCATCGCAGTTACTACCGTCTCAATTCTCGTCCTGTTGTGTAGCAACTTTGAGAATTGAGTTGGCTACAGTAGCTTCTAAAGTATTCGATTTTAACTAATCCAGCAGACAGCTAACTGAATTAATCTGCTGCGATCATTTAATTGATCGAAATAAACAGTTTTGTCCACAAATTAACCAATCTCTCTCTAGTTATCTAAATGCGTCCAATCATCAAATCATCAGTAGCCCCAGCAGTTAAAAAGAATCCTAACGAACCTACTCTAAAAATCATCCCATTGGGTGGGTTGCACGAAATTGGTAAAAATACCTGCGTCTTTGAAATCAACGACGAAATCTTGTTATTAGACGCTGGATTAGCCTTTCCTACTGATGGAATGCACGGTATCAATATAGTATTGCCAGATATGACTTATCTGCGCGAAAATCAACACAAAATCAAAGGGATGATCGTCACCCACGGACATGAAGATCATATCGGTGGCATCCCTTATCACCTCAAGCAATTTGACATCCCAATTATCTATGGTCCTCGCCTAGCGATGGCTTTATTACAAGGTAAATTAGAAGAAGCTGGCGTAGCCGATCGCACCAAAATCAAAACGGTTGCCCCCCGTGATATCGTCAGAATTGGCGAATCATTCTTCGTTGAGTTTATCCGCAACACCCACTCGATCGCTGATAGTTTCACAGTTGCCTTACATACTCCCGTCGGCGTAGTTATCCACACCGGAGACTTCAAATTCGACCATACCCCAGTAGATGGCGAGGCGTATGACTACGCTAAATTAGCCGAACATGG
>JANNBD010000296.1:0-4282 GCA_031385105.1 Chamaesiphon sp. OTE_78_metabat_374 | reverse complement strand
CGGTAACGATTCGATCGATCGTAGCAGTTACAGCAGCTACAGCTTGGCGTTCATTTTGGACGTTTCCCAAGGCTGTCTCAATCCATTTGAGCGCGTTGAGCTTATGCCCCAATCAAGAGCGCAAACTCGATCGATCCCAGCTTCAACTGATGATCAAATCACTTCAATCTGTGTCAACAGTGACACTACAACCCGCCGATTTTGAGCAATTGCGCCAATTATCCCACGGACTCGATCGCGGCTTGAGTGCCCTGCCAGCCCTGGAACCTCACTTAGTCAGTTGGGTGTATGAAAATGGTCAACAGATCGGTTTTGGCGGAGTCACAGAGAATGGCCCCTGGTCGCTGTGGGCGCGACAAGTCACCAAACCACTGATTCAGTCCTTATTCAAAACAATCGGGCTTCAGCGGTCAGTATCCGACCTAGCAGCGGCTCAGGGGACTGGGGATGAGGGCGACTGGACAGAGCTGGCGATCGTTTTACAGAGTATTCAGACAGCCCTGGTGACATGGTTCGACGCGCAGATGTACGACAGAGATTGGGGGCAACGGATGGCGTTTAGTACGCTGATTACCTTTGCAGCAATTTGGAGCGAGTTGGCGAATGGAATTGGACGGGCGACGGGGATTAACAGTACTCATCGCGATGCAATTGCCAAAGCTTGCTTTCAAGTAACGCTGCAAATTCTTCGCACCGCCGCCCAACGTCCGAATTTTCCCCTCTATGGCGGCATCTTTGCGGCATTCTCTGGGGAAACCCTGCGTGATACCCTCTCTTATTTCGATCTGCCGCTCAAGCAAGTCGCAGGTACTCAGGAGAAGGGGCGATTATTAACTATTTTAGGTTATTCACAGCAGACATTAGGTCGGATCGATCAAGCCATCGAACTGCATCAGGAAGCTCTATTAATCGCCAACCAAGCAGCAGATCGTCCCTGCGAAATCGCTAATCTCAATCATCTGAGTCGGATTTCGATCGGCCAAAAAGATTATGCTCAAGCGGTTAGCTACAGTCAACGTGCCCTAATTTTGGCTAGACAAACGGGGGATAAGTTAGGCGAAGCTAATGCTCTGACAAATGTGGGCTACTCCGAAGTCCTAGCGGCACATTCAAACGACATTATGGATGAGGAAGTCTACGAGCAGAATATCACCTATCTCGATCGGGGCTTGACACTAGCTGAAACACTAGAAGACAAGCAAAGCCTAGCCCTCTGCTATCACAGCCTCGGACTCGCATACCTTACCATTCAACAGTCCGAAAAAGCGATCGAATATCTCCAGCAAGGTACCAAAGCCGCCCAAGCCGTCGGTGATTTATATCTTCAGGGACTCAACCTCACCTATCTAGCCGAAGCAAATCACAGCCTCCAGAAAAATGGCACTGCCGTATTTTATAGTTGTCTAGCGATGTATCAGCTCCACCAAATTGGTGCTAAAGAATGGCGACAAAGTGCGAGTTTAGCGATTGTGCTGCGGGGACAATTAGGACAGGCAGAATTTGACCAATTATTAGTTAAGTATCGTCCTAATCTATTACCTGCGATCGGTGTTGATGGCTATGATTATCTACCGCAATTACTCCAGCAATATTTAGATGGTGGTGAAAATTAGCGCGAGTTTAATTTATTGGGTTTATTCTTTCACTCAATCTACAGATTCAGGCACTAACGTTGCCATACATTGAACATATAAATGCTAAAAAAATTAGAACTTCACAACTTCAAAAGTCATCATCAAACACAGTTCAATTTTGACGACTCTCGATTACAGGCAATAATTGGTCAAAATAGTTCAGGGAAAACTTCTGTTCTACAATCATTATATTATTTAAGTCAGCTTTCAAAAGCGACAGGTTCAAATGGCCAAATTTGGCATGATTTAATCTTTGATATTGGTATAGACTGTGGAACAATGAATCAAGACGAGATGCTTGTTGTTGGATGCGGCTACTGGGAGAATGATAGTCAAGAAAATTGGCAGTTTTCTTGTGAATTCAAAAAAACATCTAATGATTTTTGGAAGCTAATAAGTAGAACCTGGATTAATAATGGAAAAGAGATTGTCATTCCAAAGGTTCAGGAACAAGATTCCTCTATAATTATCCCTCCAGATCTGAAGTTTTCAACCCACATAAAATTAAATGTAGGCAACTTATCAAAAGCATCCTACAGTGAAGCAATTATCCCCGAAATCCAGCTCGATGGTTCTGGATTAGCACCAACATTAGATTACCTCCGCAGCGAAGCTCCAGACCGATTTCAAGCTATACAGGAAATGTTGCAGCAGATTGTTCCAGGTGTCCGAAGAGTAGGTATCAGACGAGCAAAAGTTAAGATAGATCGACAGAGATCGATCGAGGTTGATGGTAAATCTATTTCTTATGAAGAAAACCAAGAAGTTGTAGGACAGGAAATTGTTCTAGACATGAATACAGGCGATCGCATTCCTGCCCATGCGATTAGTGAAGGGACGATGCTAACATTGGGCTTGCTTACCGTGCTAATGAATCCTAAACAGCCAAACTTAGTGCTGCTAGATGATATAGAGCAAGGACTTCACCCCAAAGCGCAACGAGAATTAATTACGGTATTTAAGCAAATAATTCAAGCTAACCCAAATTTACAGATTATTTTCACTACTCACTCACCATATATCATTGATGAACTCGAACCTTCTCAAGTTCACGTTTTGAGTAATTCCAAATCGGGGTTCACCCATGTGAAACGGCTAGACGAACATCCTGATGCAGAATGGGCAAAACAAACTTTGACTACTGGAGAATTTTGGAATGCGGAAGGAGAAGATTGGGTAGTTGATGGAGATGTGAATGATTGAGGTTGTTGTAATCGTTGAAAGTAGAATGGACGCAGTTACTGCTAAAAAATTAGCAGAGCGTGTGCTTGTAGAAAAAGTTGATTGGCTAGAGGAAGATAATTTACAACATCTATTCAAATGGACTGGTTTAGAATCAGGAACAGAGCATTCTTGTTGGAAAGATATTAATGATATTATCGATCGTGCTGAAAAAGATGGTATTCCCAAACCTAGATATCTAGGTCACGGTAAAACTGGTAAATTGAAAGCTGATGGTGCTGCCGCACTGAAGATTTTAAAATTAAGTAAACTTCTCCATCACAAAAAGAAGCGAGAAATTGCCGCAGTTATCTTCATTCGGGATGTGGATAATCAACCAGAAAGAAAGCACGGAATCGAGCAAGCACGCTTAGAACATACGGAAGATCGACCTTGTATAGAAATTGTTATTGGTGTAGCCGATCGAATGCGAGAAGCTTGGATTCTTAATGGGTTCATACCATTGAATATAGAAGAGAAACAAAACATAGCACAAATAAAAACTAAATTAAGTTTCGATCCTTGTGAGGAGGCTCATCGATTACGCGACGAGTCAGGTGAGGAAAGAAATCCTAAATTAGTTCTCAAAAGACTTACAGGTGGTAATATTGTCCGAGAACAACAATGCTGGGAAGAAACCGATCTAGAAATTCTTAGATCGAGAGGTGCGAATACGGGGTTACGAGAATATCTAAATGAAGTTGAGCAACGATTGATATTGATACTCGTTCGAGATGCGTAGGCAAAGCCTAATCGATCCGATCCATAAAAATTATTCAATCCAATCTACCGAAAAATTTTCCATCAATCAGGATTCAGAGAGTGTTGTATTTGCCTAAACTAGCACATAAGCTTTGATTTTCGTTCTGGTTAGTCCCGTATATTGGAGCTTTTGTAAATCGGGACAGCCGCGCATATCTCGTGCATGTAGAAATACATGATCGATACCCGAACCTTGGGCTTTATGGGTGGTAAGACAGTAGGCATAAGGGCAGTAATCATAAGCTTTGTCTAGATCGGCAGCTTTGTACCATTCTTTTTTACTCCGATAATCTTGAATTAGTTCTTGACGTTTTAGCTCTGAAGCTGAGTCTAATATTTTTAGTTTGTGGCGACCACCACTTTCGGTAATTACAGGGATTTCGTACCAGCTAAATTGAGAATTTTGACTAGCAAGATAATCACCAGAGATCTGACACTCTTCTGAGTTATTAACGATAATATTCCACTCTTTTTTCTTTTTAATACTTGACTGATTAAATTTAGATTCTCTAAATACAGGCTTTTTGGCAATTAACAGATCGCCGACTTGAAATGGTGGTGGGTTCTCTCCCCAGAGCTGTATTCTGACCCAGTTATTAATTGATTCGGCGGTATTATTGCGCCAAACCAAGATCCGACAATAGTTGGGATTTGCTTGCCATTGT
>JANNBD010000176.1:0-4420 GCA_031385105.1 Chamaesiphon sp. OTE_78_metabat_374 | reverse complement strand
TGTTCATGCCTAGTTTGGCTCCGGTTTGGATCGCACTATAGATTTGAGCGGTTTTACCTTCCCGAATCAGGTTGGAGATGGCAGGGGTGACGATCATGATTTCTTGCACCATGACTCGACCGTATTCGCCTGGTTTGGGCTTTTTCTTTTGAACTAGAGCTTGGCTGAATACGGCAACGAGGGAGTTGGAGAGCTGGGCGCGGATTTGGGGCTGTTGTTCGGGGGGGAAAACGTCGAGCATCCGATCGATCGTCTGAGCAGCAGAGCTGGTATGGAGTGTAGCCATAACTAAGTGACCCGTTTCGGCGGCACTAATTGCTAGACTGATAGTTTCCAAATCCCGCAGTTCTCCGACCAGAATCACGTCTGGATCTTCCCGTAAGGCTCCTCTCAGGGCGTTGGAGAAGCTTTTGGTATCTTCCCCTTTTTGACGTTGGTGGACGAGACTTTTGATGTTGGAGAAGACATATTCGATCGGATCTTCGATCGTCAAAATATGCTCGGCACGAGTCCGGTTGATCAGGTCGATCATTGCTGCCATCGTGGTGGTTTTACCCGAACCAGTTGGCCCTGTGACGAGAATCAGACCTCTGGGACGGTGGCTCATTTCCCGCACGATTTCAGGCAAGCCCATTTGATCGAAGTTCGGAATCTTGGAAGCTAGTGCCCGCAGACAAGCGGCATAACAGCCCCGTTCTTTATAGACATTGACCCGAAACCGTGCCAACCCTTTGACACCATAAGAACAGTCGATTTCCCAGGTTTGTTCGAGTTCCTTCCGCTGAGTATTATTCAGCATACTAAAGATTAATTTCTGGCACTCTTGAGGACTGAGTTCTACTTCATTTGCAGGTGCGAGCTTACCGCTGACGCGGAAGTACACAGGCGAACCTGCTTGAATGTGCATATCAGAGCCGCCCATTTCAACGAGCTGCTCCATTAGGTCTTCGATTGTTAGTTCAGTCATAGTTTGGTGAATGGTGGATGGTGGATGGTGGATGGTAGGGATAGTAGACAGTAAATAAGTTTGGGTGTTTGAGACGCTAGCGTCTTTCTACTCACCATTCACCATTCACCATCCACCATCCACTAATTCTCAAATCTTGCCGTCATACAATAAGGACAATCCAACCACTCTGGTTTGAGTTCGGCGGAGCAGGTGACGCAGACTAGAGTGGTTTTGCGTTTGGCTTTGAGTTCAGCTTCTAGTCCAGAGTCGGTGAAGGTGACTCGTTCGACCTCATCGAGGGTGGTGTGACCTTCTTGCACCATTTGGAGACTGTAGGCTAGTAGCGTCTTCATCCCCTGCTGTACAGCGGTTTCCTTGATCAAGACCGAAGGAGCGCGTTGGTTAATTAGGGCGGCGATTTCATCGGTGATTTGCATTACTTCGTACACACCAGTCCGCCCCCGATAGCCGATGCCATTACAGTTTTTGCAGAGAGTGCCGCTAGCTTTGGCAGTTTCGATCTCACCATTACTTAGCTCGTTGGCTTTGTAGAAGGTGATCACCGTATCTTTGGAGGCAGATAGTCCAAAGCGGCTGAGTTCTTCGCGGGTAGGATTGTAGGGAATCCGGCAATCTTTGCAGACGCGGCGGAGCAGTCGTTGAGCGACGACCCCAATCAGGGCGGCGGAAACCATGAATGGTTCTACGCCCATCTCATCGAGCCGCGTAATCGACCCAGCCGCATCATTGGTGTGCAGGGTCGTCATGACCATGTGACCAGTTAAGGCGGCTTCCATCGAGGTTTTAGCCGTCTCTTGGTCGCGGGTTTCTCCTACGAGGATGATGTCGGGATCTTGCCGCATGAAGGCGCGGAGGATTGAGGCAAAGTTCATCCCTTTTTCACGGATGACCTGAACTTGGTTAATTCCTGGCAGGGCGTACTCGATCGGATCCTCGGCTGTACTAATATTGACTCCAGGATCGTTTTGTTCGGCGAGGAGCGAATAGAGGGTGGTCGATTTACCCGAACCAGTTGGACCCGTGACTAGGATTAGTCCGAACGGACGACTACCCATTTCCCGCACGATTTCGAGGGTTGGTAAATCGCTAATCAGTTTATCCAAACCAAGTTGGGTAGATGCGTTGTCCAAAATCCGCATACAGACCTTTTCGCCGTAGCGTCCAGGCAGGGTACTAACGCGGAAATCTACCTTCCGTCCTTCAAATGTCCGGCGAATCCGACCATCTTGGGGTAATCTGCGCTCGGCGATATCTAGTTCGGCGATAATTTTGAAGCGGGAAATAACTGCGGGGATAATATGCTTCGGCAAGATTGGGAAAGTTTGACGCAATACGCCATCCTTCCGAAATCTGACTCGCAAGCCTTCTTCCTGCGGCTCGATGTGAATATCCGAAACTTTTTCGAGTAATCCTTTCGCCAGAATTTGGTTGACGAGCTTAACGACAGGTGCAGCTTCTGCCCCCTGCACGTCAATCTCATCATTCATCTCCTCTTCTGCCAGTCCCAGTTCTGGCGACTCGAAATTATCCATTTCGATGCTGAGATTTTTCTGGGCGTTATTGGCTTCATCTTGCTGAATCCGCTCATCCAGATAGCTATCGAGCAATTTCTGATAATCTTCAGGGGCAATCACCTCACTGCGCCATGCAATGCCGTGGGGCCGAAGGATTTTGTCGATGTCACTCTTTGCCTGAAGATCGTCTGGCTTGATCATCGCCACCGTCAGGATCGGCGGATCTCCATCTAATTTACCGATTGGTAAGAGTTTGAGTTGCCGACAACTATCGGCTGAAATAAAAGTATTAATTAACTCACGAACTTGAATCTTGTCGATTTGAGCGGCAGCAATATCGACCGCATTCAAACCATAGACAATTTTGAGTTCAAATAACTGTTGCTTTTTATATTGATGTTGTAGCTCGGCAGGTAAAGATTTACCTGTCAATGACTCCAAAACCTCCGTCAGTGGGTGGTTATTCGCCCGACTATCAACCAGTGCTTGTTTAAGCTGATCCGCATTGACATAACCTGCCTGAATCAGCTTGTTGCCGAATGGAGAAAAGTCATTGCGGACGATGAGTGCCCGTTTCGGAAATGAAGATTGAGTCATAGCTGCTGTAAATAGCTCCTTAGCTTTACAGTATTCCCACATTTAAACTGAATCTTTCTATTCAGTCTAAATTTGCCAATTCACATAGTCTCCAAGTCCCCCAGTCCCCCAGTCCCTAAATTCTCCAACCAAATCCAAACGAATGTCTCTTCTGTTCGATCGAATGGGTACTATAGATTGAGACCATCTAATTTGGTCTACTGACTCGATCGATTAAAATGTAAGAGATCGACCCAAATCAGATTTATACTCATAGGCAGATTCACTGAATTAGCTTCTCTTGTAGATATATAATCAGGGATCGACCATCAGCTCATGCACACTCGATTTAAAATCGAACTTGCCGGAGATGTCTGTTAACTGGAATGAATCAACGATGAGTGAAACCGTACCACAACAAAATAGACCAGATGATGAGCATACTTCATCATCACAGTCTCCAGAAAATCTCGAATCGCAATCTACCCCTACCGAGACAGTAAGCTCATCGCCGACTGAATCGGCTGCTGATGCCGAGACTGCCGCTGCTAGCGAAACAGAGGCTAGTACACCAGTTGCGACAGTACCGAGCGAGGCGGTGGAACCCGAAATTCCCGAAACTCCTGAATCGGAACTGCAATCTGTGGCAGTTAAGTTGACAGAAATCACCAATCAGCGTGATGCCTTCCAAAGTCAATACCTGAGAATTGCTGCCGACTTTGACAACTTCCGCAAACGGAGTGGCAAAGAAAAAGAAGAAACCGAACTGCGAGTTAAGTGTGCCACCATCATGGAACTCTTGAGTGTTGTCGATAACTTCGAGCGTGCTCGGACCCAAATCAAGCCCCAAAATGATGGGGAGATGGGTATTCACAAAAGCTATCAAGGTGTCTACAAACAATTGGTAGACAGTCTCAAGCGGATTGGCGTATCACCGATGAGATCGGAAGGGCAACAATTTGACCCCAATCTCCATGAAGCGGTAATGCGTCAGCCTACTGAAGAGCATCCAGAAGGTACTGTAATTGAAGAACTACAACGTGGTTACTACTTGGGAGACCGGATCCTCCGCCATTCACTAGTCAAGGTGGCTGCACCACCAGAGCAATTATCAGCAGAAGATGCTACTGATTTTGGCTCTGCTGAAAACAGCTAATCATCTAGACGCGCTCATCCCGTCGGTTGACTCCGGCTAGAGTGCGTCGAGCTTCGACAGCAGGGAGATGAGCACCCCGCAAGCTGGTATCAACATTGACCCAGCGACACTTCAGATATCCCCCGTCCCTGCATCCTTTTTTAAGTATTGCCTCAATCTTATGGCAAAAGTCATCGGCATCGACCTCGGTACAACCAATAGCTG
>JANNBD010000164.1:0-1686 GCA_031385105.1 Chamaesiphon sp. OTE_78_metabat_374 | reverse complement strand
AGTTCATCCGTCAACGTTGGGCCACTTGAATATCAGATCGTCGTGCCTGATTCTCAGCCCGAACATATTCTCGAAGAGATTGTCTGGTACAAGGAGCGAGAAATTCCGCCGATGCGGGACAAGATGCCGCTGGACAAGCTGAAGAAGCGCGTCGAAGTCATGGCACCACCGCTAGACTTTTTGGGTGCGCTGAAGCAGGGGAAGACTCGTCCAGCGTTGATTGCTGAGGTCAAGAAGGCTTCGCCGAGTAAGGGGGTAATTAGGGCAGATTTTGATGCGGTGGAGATTGCCAAGGCTTATCAGCGAGGTGGGGCGAGTTGCTTGTCGGTGTTGACTGATAGTAAGTTTTTTCAGGGTAGTTTCGAGAATCTAGCGGCTGTGCGTCAAGCGGTTAATCTGCCGCTGTTGTGCAAGGAATTTGTGATTTATCCTTACCAGATCTATTATGCCCGTGCTCATGGTGCTGATGCCGTGCTGTTGATTGCGGCGATTCTGGAAGATAGCGATTTGCAGTACTTTCTGAAGATTGTCAAAGTACTGGGAATGACAGCATTGATTGAGGTGCATACAGCCGAAGAATTTGATCGAGTACTAAAGTTAACTGGTGTCAGACTAATTGGGATTAATAACCGCGATCTGACCAATTTCAAGGTAGATTTGCAAACAACTCAAACGCTAATTGCCTCACGTCAACAAGAATTGATCGATCGAGAGATCCTGACTGTCAGTGAATCGGGGCTGCATACTCCCCAAGATCTTCAAATAGTTGCCGATGCAGGTGTAAATGCAGTCCTAATTGGGGAATCATTAGTAAAGCAAGCCGATCCTGGACAAGCCATTATTGATTTGTTCGGTACCTAATTAATCTATTCACCTCAATCATCACCCATCCAACCAGGATTGGGTGAGATCATCTTCATGGATCCCCTTAAATTACCATCCCTCGTCCATTACGAACTGATTTTACAAGTCCTCGAACGTCAGACAATGATCGCCGCAGATCGCGATCCGATCGTCCGAGATCGCGTCCAGCAACTGATCGTCACCCTCCGCAAAGCTCTGTCTCAACACAAGCTGCTAGAAGATACCTGTCGCAATCAGCAGGTGAACATCGAACACGTCTGGGCACTCAATTCAGTCGTGGGAAAGGAAGTGACGGTTAGGGACTAGAAGACTGGGAGACTTTCTCAATTTGTGTCACAACCAGCCTGGTTACTGCTTTCCCAACAGAGTCATCATATTTGGGCAAGCTGAAACTGTAGTGATTGGCATCGTATGTAAGCATAATTAGTAGGCTCTTTCCGCGCTTTTCGACTTGCATAAAACAGTGGGTGATAGACCATCAAAACCAGCCAAAACAGCACCTAATTTTCTGCATGTAAAAGCCTGAAACCAACTGTTAGGACATGATTTGTTCCCTAAAAGCCTTACCAGCCGTATGTATTCAACTCTATGGACGTACCCCGACTCGAACGGGGGACCTCATCGATGTCAACGATGCGCTCTAACCAACTGAGCTATACGTCCTTGCCGTTTCTAACGATAGCATCAACATTTAGATTGTGTCAAGACAATCCTAGATTTTGACAAATCTAGGTAACGAAAGTAGCGGTAGCCAGTAATTTATGTTGGGCGGATCGTAAATTATCGATCGTCAATGTTAAGATAGGAGCATGTTTCCAAGGT
>JANNBD010000147.1:0-10285 GCA_031385105.1 Chamaesiphon sp. OTE_78_metabat_374 | reverse complement strand
AATTTTCCTGGCAATTCTGCATACATTTCTCACCGCCGAAATTCCCAGCAGATCGGGACGGAAGTTATCAGTATTATTAATTACTAATACACTGGTTGCGATCGGAATCGGTTTATTAGTTGCTAATATTTTACGTCCTGGTGATGGTGGTTCAGCTTTAGCCACCGCTCAAAGCACCAAACCTGTCGTTAAACAACTAGATCCTTGGGGCTTAATTGCCGATATTATTCCCGATTCAGTCTTGAAGCCACTGGTGGATAATAATGTGATTTCGCTGATATTTGTGGCTCTGGCATTTGCAATTGTACTTAGAGCAATTAAGACAGAACAAGTACAACTAGGACAACGGGATTATCTGGCGATCGAACAAGGTGTCGGCACATTATTCGATGCCGTAATTAGAATCCTCCACTGGGTGATTGCATTGGTACCGATCGCGGTATTTGGGATTGTATCTAAAACAATTGCCTTACAAGGATTTGCACCATTCAAATCTCTCGGTTCGTTTGTGTTAGCAGTAATTGTGGCACTGATATTGCAAGGTGCCTACTATCTAACTAGAGTGCAAATTAGCTCCTGGTTGTCACCTAAGCAATTTATTCAAGGTGGTTCTGATGCGCTAATTACCGCCTTCTCGACAGCTTCTTCGACAGCGACGATGCCGATCACCTTTGAATCGTTGCAGAAGATGGGCTTGCGGGAGTCGTCAGCATCTCTGGGCGCACTAGTTGGCAGTAACTTCAATAACGACGGTACCGCCCTGTATGAAGCCATGTCAGCCCTGTTTATCTCTCAGGTGCTCGGCCAAAATCTATCATTAACCCAACAGGTGATGGTGATGTTGACTTCGATCGTCGCATCAGTAGGCGCAGCGGGAATTCCAGAGGCGGGATTGGTAACAATGACGCTCGTATTTAGCTCCGTGGGGCTACCGACTGAGTACATTGCGATCCTAATTACGGTAGACTGGTTTCTCGATCGATGTCGCACTGCGATCAATGTCATGGGTGATATGACTGTCAGTGCCGTAATTGATGGTAAACACCGTCAATCCAAAGATATCATCGCCGAAAATGAACAATTTTAATTTATGAGTCTAGAACAAGCAAACTGGTTTAAACTTGCCTTCCAAGTCCAAGGTTCCGTCCTGCCAGCAATTATTAGTCGGGTATTATGGTGCGGGGCTTTTGGGCTGTTTATCTCAGTTTTAGCTTTTTATCAAATAGCTGTTAGTGCCAAAGTATTGGGGGGAGTAGTTCCGAGTATTGTCCTGGGTTTGTTACTGGTGTTTCGGACAAATACTGCTTATGAGCGATTTTGGGAAGGACGCAAAGCTTGGGGGTCGATCGTCAATCACATTCGCAACTTAGCTAGACTAATCTGGGTAGCTATTTCCGAACTCGATCCAATTCATCGGTATGAAAAAGAGGAAATATTAAAGTTATTAGTAGCATTTGCAGTAGCGACTAAATTGCACTTGCGATCGCAGCCAGTTGATGACAGATTAGCAGAGCTAGTTTCACCAATTCAGTTTTCCAAACTGCAAGTAATGAATAATCCACCGTTAGAAATAGCATTCTGGATTAGCGACTATCTTCAGGCAAAGCATGAGCAAAGCCAAATCAGTTCATATCAAATGAATGAATTGCAAAGTATCTTGAATGGCATGGTAGATATGCTTGGAGCTTGCGAACGCATTCTCCGCACACCAATCCCTCTAGCCTATGTGATTCACCTCAAACAATTACTACTAATTTATTGTTTACTACTCCCCTTTCAAGTTGTTGATGAGCTGAAATGGTGGACGGCTCCAGTGGTTGCGCTGGTTAGTTTCACCCTATTTGGAATCGAAGCGATCGGAGTAGAAATTGAAAATCCATTTGGCACCGACCCCAATGATTTACCACTCGATACGATCTGCAATACAATCGAAAGAAATATCGACGATCTCATCAGTATTGAGCCACATTATCGAAGAGCTGGTATGTATGGAAGTGGTGCAGGAGAACAGCTAAATTAGGGGTTAGGCTTTGGGCTTTAGACTTTAGGATAAGAATATTATCTCTTGCTTCATATTTACTCTAGCGATCGAGTCTAATTCATCAAACAATAAATCAGTATAGTAAAGCCTGTCGCGTTGTAAAAAGCTTTTGAGAACTCTAGTACGTCCTCGTCTATATTCGACATCGGATACCCAACTGTATTCTTGGCGAATCGATCGAGCGTAGGTTTGATACTGAGCTGGATCTGTACCAAGAATGGCTAAATCCGCATCTAAAAAGATACATCGATCGGTATCATCAGGATCGATCTGGTGCCCTTGGGTTGCCAGGATGAGCTGCTGGGTGCGATCAATTGTTGCTGCTGAGATATTTAGTTCTGCTAATAATTTTTTGGCAAGTTCAGCACTTTGAGCTTCATTGTCTGAAGCTTGTGGATCGTAGACAAAATCATGAAACCAGGCTGCTAATCTAACAGCAATTGGATCTTGAAGTTCAAGATTGAACCGATCGATCGTTTTCAAGACTCGATCGATATGATTGAGATTATGATAATGGCGATCGGGTTTACTGTATTCATTCATCAACAGCCTAAACAAAAGATCGATCTCTGACTGTAGGGATCGATCGATCCAGCACTGCTGCCATTTTTGCCTTAATTCATGGAGACTAAACATTTGTTCGATCGGTAAGCTTATATTTTGAATCGATGTGTAAATATCATTTCTGCCCTAATCCGTGGGTATTTAGCGATTGGCACAGTAATAAAGTTTTACCAAAGTACATGTCAAACCCCTGTCCCAACTACTACACTAGAAGGTACCGCGTTGGAGAGCAGCATATCGAAACAATCTACGGCAACTTACAAGGATTAAAATCCAATCAGATTAAGCAGCTACGAAAGTTATATAATCAGAGACTCCCTGGCGATCGGTTAACTACCCCAGAATTTGCCCAAACGTTGGCAGCAATTAGTGCTGAAGTTGGCGATCCGATTAGCGTGTATGTCAATCGGCGGGGACAAGTGATTCGGCTAGGTGTGGGTACGCCCCATCAAACTCAAATTCCAGCATTAGAACTACCTCGCTACGGCGCAGAGCGGTTGAGCGGCATTCGCTGCATCTCTACCCAGCTCAAGCCTGAGTTGCCCAGTGATAGTGCCCTGACATCGATGGCATTGCAACGATTAGATGCCCTAGTGATTCTCAATATTACGGGCAGTGGCTTTACCAAGCGTGGTGGCGGATCGACAGGATATATTAAAGACACCTATCTGGCTCATTTAGTACCACATCCAGAGACGAACTGGACGATTTCACCACCTCTGAGTCTAGATGAAATTAGCGACCAAGATTTTCTCGATCTCGTTGATGGCATCGAGAGTGAGTATGCGCGGGATGTTGCCAATCAGCACATCGCCGACGATACTGATCGCGTAATCTTAGTTGGAGTCAAAACCGATGCTGTGACTACTCAGCGATTCACCGACGGCTTAGAAGAAATTATTAAATTAGTCGAAACCGCAGGCGGTGAAGTCCTCGAAACCATCCGGCAAAAACGATCGCGCCCCCATCCTCAAACCGTTGTGGGCGAAGGTAAAATTCAAGAAATCGCCCTCGCCGCTCAAAAAATTGGCGCAAATCTGATCGTCTTCGATTGCAATCTTTCCCCCAGCCAATCCCGCAACCTCGAAACCCAAACCGGAATTCGCGTAGTCGATCGAACTGAGGTAATCTTGGATATCTTCGCCCAGCGTGCCCAATCTGGAGCAGGCAAATTACAAGTTGAACTGGCTCAACTAGAATACATGTTGCCGCGTCTAACTGGCAAAGGTCAAGCAATGTCCCGCCAAGGTGGGGGAATTGGAACCAGAGGTCCTGGTGAAACCAAGCTCGAAACTGAACGCCGGACTATTCAAAAACGGATTTTACGGCTCCAGCAAGACGTAAACCAGCTCCAAGCTCATCGATCCCGTTTGCGGCTCCAGCGTCAGCACCACGATGTCCCATCAGTTGCCCTCGTAGGCTATACCAACGCGGGAAAATCCACCCTGCTCAATATCCTAACTAACTCCGAAGTCTACATCGCTGACCAACTATTTGCCACTCTCGATCCGACTACCCGCCGCTTTCAGGTACCCGCCAGCAACGAAGGTGATTTACGCCAAATTCTCCTTACCGATACTGTCGGCTTCATCCACCAACTACCACCACCCCTGATGGATGCCTTCCGTGCCACCCTAGAAGAAGTCACCGAAGCCGACGCACTGATCCATCTGATCGACTTATCCCATCCGGCATGGCACAGTCACATCCGTTCCGTTATGGGTATTCTGAGTGAGATGCCGATCGCGCCAGGGCCATCCCTGATCGTGTTTAATAAGATCGATCGAGTCGATCAAGAAAGATTAGCTGAAGCTGCCGAAGAATTTCCCAACGCTGTTTTCATCGCTGCATCAGATCGGATTAATTTAGAAACACTTCGCCAGCGAATTGGACAGCTTATCGCATATACAGTGCCAGCTTGAGACTAATTGCAGCAATCTAAACTACTAACAAAAAGACAAGTTATACACATTGAATCATGACTTTTTAGTTACCTTTTGACCTTTAGACCAATGAGTAGAAAGGTTAAAATATGGCTACGTGTACTTGAGCGGGATCTAATTTAATGTAGTTTCCGAACAACATACAGGGTGGTTTGGTTCAGAGTGCGGGAGTTGATCGGCATCACGATTTTACAATCGACTCCTCTACTTTTTTTTCAACTGGGCACCCCTAGCTGCCAGAACCCACAGCCCTTAGCTAGCTAGCTAGTAGTTAAAGTACTAAATCTTAAATCAACATCATACCTCACCTTCCACCTGAACTTAATTCAGGTGAAGCTAGTTGCATTTTAACAATATGTTTGTTACAATTGTTAACAAGAGATTATAAAAAGCTTTAAAATTCAGCACTAACAATCGAGTTCGTCAGAGACAACGGAGTCGTGCAAGTTTTTGTCAGAGTCTAAGGAATGAGTTTTCTCCTCCCAACACAGCTATTTTGCCAGCCGACAAAGGTACGTCCGCTGGCATTTTAATCGATAAATTAATCTCGACTTAAGCAACATAGATTGTCTAGAGTTTCCACGCAACTAATAAAGAATCCCATTTTCTACCGATCGGTCAATTCATGATATGTTACTCCATATTCTGCAATAAATCTGATGAATTGTCTGTTGATATATTATCGATTCAAACCTTGCTGGTATAGGATACGTGGCACAATGACTAAAAAATAAGCCCACCACGCCGCAATTAGGAGCGCAACTGGTACTGTCAACCAGATAGTTTGAAACAACAGCCAACTACCAGCAACTATCATTATCCCAGTCAAAATAATTGTCCAAGGCTGACACCACCAAGGCTTGGATTCCCAAAGATTTGGATTGCTCATAATTTCATCTATTTGGCTAGATCATACATCGACTTTGTACCCCAAAGCCAACTCGTCGCCACATAAACCGCGAATGCCCCAATTGTGCTTTGGAGTTTCGTAAATAGTTATTTCGACATCATGAGGTTTAATCCCCACTTCCCGTTCGATGTTGGCAAATAGTAACCGAATTAATGACTTCTTTGTCTCGATCGATCGACCTTCAAACATGGATATTTCAATAATAGTATAATTTTCACTACGATCGGCAGGATAAATAAATTCCGATTTTCCCAATCCAATCAGCCTGTGAAATTTCTTTTCAGGCGAATACACCAGTGCCTCGACGATCGCATTGTGAATAGCCGCCGACAACAAATCTGCATGTGCCATCAGTGGCGTTTCTAGACCGTATATTTTTACCTGAACCATCTGCTCTTGTGGGAAATGACTATTGATTAAACAGTAAATAATTCTGTTAGGAATAATTCTTGCTATTCTAACCTACTACCCATCATTAAAAAGATCGATCTTTTGCAGCTTGACAGTATTTAGCAACCTAAGTCATAATAAACATGTACACAATGTACGTTAAGTACTTTTGCAAGAATTATCCTCATGTCAATATTCACCGCCACTGATGGACGTAAAAATTTCTTTGACTTAATCGATCGCGCCCATCATCAAGAGCGAATTGCGATCGAGCGACATGGTAAACTCGTGGCGGCGATCGTTAGTTATGAAGACTTAGCTAAACTAGAAGCATTAGAAGATGCCATTGCTACAGCACAGTTAAAACAAGCAATGGCGGAGCATACGGGATTTATGACAGCAGCAGAATTGTTAGCAATGCGCTCTATCGATGGATAAACAATATCTGCTACTAATTAGTAAATCGGTTGCTAAAGATCTGCAAGATTTGCAACCCAAGCAATATAAACAAGTTGTCGCGAAAATTCTCTCGTTAGGCACAGAACCAATCCAACAAGATTGCAAAGCTCTCAAGAGAATTGAGGGTGGTTATCGTGCAGATCAGGGTGAGTTTAGAATTTCATACTATATTCAGGAAGCCACAGATGAGCAACTTGGACAAGTTCAGATTTTTCGGGTTGGCAAGCGGAATGATGATGAAGTCTATCGCAATTTGTGATTAATCCATCGAACACCCTTATTCTAGCCTAGGCAGTCATCAGATCGGTTTTTATAGAAATTCAGAATAAATCTTCTAGATCGCGATAACCACTTATTACTCTAGCAATGCTAATTCCGTCTGCGCTAGGATAGTAAAAAACAATATAGTCATCAACAACAAATCCTCGCAAGTTTGGATTTAGCTTTGGATAAGTTTTTCCCACATTGGGGAAACTAGCTACTAATTTACACTTTTGCCTGATTTTATCGAATAGTTGACTAGCTGCTTTGCTATTTTCAACAGCAATATAATTGCAGATCTCATCTAGATCTCTAATGGCTGTATCCGAAAAAGAATAGCTACTCATATATTGCTATCGCTGGCAATTTGAGCGATCTTAGCTTGCAGTCTTTCAAACACTACTTCTCCATCTGTCATCTGCCCGTTAGCAATTTCTTGGGTGCCGACTGCTATTTTTTTGCGAAGTTCTTCAATCTTATTCGTTCTGGCTTCTAATAATTTAAATGCCTCAGAAATAACATCCTCAGCCGTCTGGTACTCACCACGATCGATCTGCGATCGAATGAATTGCTCTTGTTCTGATTTTAATTGAATGTTCACACTCTTTACTCCATATCAATTTAGATGTCTATAAATCTCGTTGGCGACAGCCTCTCTCTGGAGAATCGCTTAAACCCATTCCAGAGAAAGCTTGCGCTCAGTCCGAACACAATCTTGGAGATAGAGATTAATTAGATTTTGGTAGGGAATTCCTGTCTGCTCGGATAACTTCTGAAAATAGTCCACAACATTTTCTTCAAGATTAATACTTACCTGTTTTTTTAACTTCTTCAGGTAAGGGTTAGGTACAGATTGTGAAAAGTCATATTCGTCTCTCATATCAAATAACCTTTATATTCTTTTTGTTCTGTTTTAGTCGCTCTACGTGCAGAAATAATCCGAATGCTCTCATCATTTTGCCGATATACATGGCACACGACTATTAGCTTAAAGGATTCACTCATTCCCAATAAGATATAACGATCTTCATCCTGAGAGTGATCTGGGTCGTAAGAAGTACGAGCATTCAGATCGTAGAACGCAGTTTCAGCTTCTTCAAATGACATGCCATGCTTTCGATCGTTTGTCTGAGCCTTTTGTGTGTCCCATTCAAAGGTTATTTCATCCATGTAGATCGATCGAGTGATATCATACTTATTTTCCCAGGTGTTAACCGTACCTCTATTTTAGCAAAATCGTCAACAGCAGGATAGAATTAGATTAGACAGTCATCAGATTGGTATGCCTCTCTCCAGATACTTCGCCAAGCATCAATCTGATTTGGATTGAATTTCTCAAATATTGGCTCCACTTTATCTAAATCTTGTTCGATCTTTCTTTCTCCTGACTCTGGATCGATCGCAATATAATATGCCCCTTCTTGATAGCATTGAGCAATTGCGGCAATCCAACTAGTCAAACACTCTGCATAAATTATTGGCTCTTTGTCTGGAAGCTTGCAGTAAACATTAGAAAATATTTTTTCTGTGTCTTCATATCCCATATAGTACAATTCATTTCTGTCCCCATGAAAAAGTCTTATTATAGGGTAATCGATAGATTTGGTAGCAAGATCTGTGATGACTTCTTTTGACAGGTAAACTTTCAACCCAGGAGCTAATCTATAATCTCCTTCATACATGATGTAAAAGTTTTTTAATTCTTCAGGCATATTAAATGGGAAAATTTTCACTATTTCTTTGCTATCACTGCAATCTTTCACCCACGCGGCTCTCGATCCGTTATCTTTATAATTAAACCAATCTATGTCATCACCACAGTGGAACTCTAACCACTTAAAAATCACATGATCGAATGCATAGTCTGTAGATTGTGGTTGTCTTTTATTGTAATTCATTAGCCAGTAATATTCTGGGGATTCTGATAATTGCCCGCAAAAATTCTTGCAGCCAATACCAAGTAGCAATACAACTTTTAATTCCTCTTGATAATCTATGTCTTTAAAAGTGGGATCGATTACTTCAGACAACATCCATTCTGCTTGCCAGTGAGAAGAATGAATTCTTCCGTATTTAGCTGGGATAGAAATGCCATGATTACAATATATCTCGTAACCATCTGCAAACTGAATTCCAGCCTTCCCTTCTGCATGAGGCTGTAGTTCTCGATCTAAGTATAACTCTCTTGGCCGTTCAATAATTACACAAAACTCATCACCTGCAAGTAAATATGGACATTCCTCACACAAAGATTTAAGAGTATTCCAAATTTCTATGTCAAAATTATTATTTACATTGTCAACATAAAGATCGTACATCCATAGATCTAATGCTAATTCTTCTGATTTTGATATTTTGTACTCATACAGATTATATATTTCAGATTCATATAGGACATTGCACAAATCTTGGATTTTTTCTCCTCTGAATGAAAGAGTGGGCACTCTCATGTTGGACAATAAATCTAATCTAATATTATTTCTTTGTACTATTCCCGCGAGACGATCTATTAGCCAACGTTTCAAGGCAATAGTGCCTCTACGATTTTTCGACTTCAACTTTGATCTTAACAACGATACTTGAGTTGGAGAAGGGCTAGTTAAAAACAATATTTCTGGTGCAGATCGCCCTATATGATGATAAGCATCTAAAACAGCCTTTTCTGCTTTAGCTCGATCGACTGGCTGGGTCGAATATAGAATTTTGTCCCACTTGTCTAAATAAAAGTTAGTTAGATCGATCTCTTCTTGAGTACGTTGGTTATAATTCACCATTTTATTTAGCATGTAGTCGAATATGGCTAGTAACAATTCTATCAATCGGGATCGGATAAATTGCTAAAATGAGAAAACCAATATATGAACTCAATATATAGATGTTAGAAGCATATCGCCAACACGTCGCAGAACGCGCAGCCCTGGGAATTCCCCCATTACCGCTCGATGCCGAACAAACCAGTGCCCTCTGCGAACTATTACAGCATCCACCAGCGGGTGAAGAGGCTAACCTAATTGCATTATTGCGCGATCGAGTTCCGCCTGGAGTAGATCCGGCTGCTTATGTCAAAGCTGGCTTCCTGACTGGGATTGTCACAGGTAAAATTACCAGTCCGTTGATCGATAAGATTGAATCGATCGAGCTATTAGGTACAATGTTAGGCGGTTATAACGTTCGATCGCTGATTGACTTGCTCGAATCTGATGATACCAAACTTGCCACAGCCGCAGTCAAAGCACTGAGTAAAATCGTCCTCGTTTACGACGCATTTAACGATGTGCGGGAACTCTCCCAAACAAATCCCTACGCCAAACAAGTCATCGATGCCTGGGCAAATGCTGACTGGTTCACATCTCGCCCCACATTACCCGAAACCATAACCGTCACCGTCTTCAAAGTCCCTGGCGAAACCAACACCGACGACTTATCCCCCGCCACTGAAGCTACCAGTCGCCCCGATATTCCCCTCCACGCCCTAGCGATGCTGGAAACTCGCCAACCTGGGAGTTTAGCCACCATTGCCGAATTGAAACAGAAAGGACACCCCCTCGCCTACGTCGGCGACGTAATCGGTACGGGTTCTTCGCGTAAATCGGCGATTAATTCCGTCCTCTGGTACATCGGCGCGGATATTCCCTGCGTTCCGAATAAACGCACGGGTGGTTATATTTTGGGTAGTAAAATCGCGCCGATTTTCTTTAATACTGCCGAGGATTCGGG
>JANNBD010000290.1:0-6439 GCA_031385105.1 Chamaesiphon sp. OTE_78_metabat_374 | reverse complement strand
ATCAGCTAAATTAAATTTATAGCCATCAGCCAGATTTCGATCGCGTACTTCTATCTTAGCAATTTTAGCAAATGGTTCGTGCTCCAATTCTGCCATCAATTTCGATCGCACATCCATACTTGATAGATGTAGATCTACTCGATCGTATTTGAAATTGTAGTCAGTCTGGATTTCCAGCGCGCGGTATAAATCACCTAAATCTTGCTGAGATTTAGCGTTCGGCTTTGCCGTACCGGAGGTAATCGCTTCAAGCAGATACAATGCTGATAATAGAGCATCTCGTTCGGGAATATGATTGCCATAGCCAATTCCACCTGATTCTTCCCCACCGATTAAAGCCTGAGTCTCCAACATGCGATCGGCAATATACTTATAGCCAATTGGAGTTTCATAAATCGGCAAGTTATACAGCTTGGCGATTCTGGGAACGAGATTAGAAGTGCTCACCGTCTTAATAATTTCGCCTGTAAAGCCCCGATTTTTGACCAGATGCTCGATTAGAATCGGAATCAAAATCTGCGAACTCAGGAACTCACCAGAGCCATCTACTGCCGCAATCCGATCGCAGTCGCCATCAAATACTAAACCAACTCGCACTCCAGGCTCATCCTTCTTGCTCCGAATCACCCGCATCAATTGTGATAGATACTTAGCCAAAGGCTCCGGCGCACCACCGCCAAATAAAGGATCGGTTTTACTATTTAGCTCAGTAATCGGCAAGCCTAATAATCGCCCCAGCCCAGTACTAGCCGCACCATTCATCACATCGGCAAACACTGTCAACTTACCAGATGCGATCGATTGTTGAATACTCGCCAGATCGACTTTCTCCCGCAACCCATCACAATAACTCGCCCACGGATCAAAAGTCGTTAAAGTTCCAGCCTGACTAGTCGGCAAAGTTTCACCAAACCTAGCTTCGATCTGCTTGGTGACTTCCGGTGATACCGAACCGCCAAAATTGCCCTTCACCTTCAGTCCCAAATAAGCCCCAGGATTGTGACTAGCCGTAATCACCAATGCACCCAGCGCATCCTGACTATGCGCTGCCCAACTAAAGGCTGGAGTAGGCGCAAACGTCTCACTCAAAATCACATCAAACCCAGCCATCCGCAAAGCCTCAGCCATCCGCTTCGCAAATGTCTCCGCCATAAATCTGCGATCGAACCCCACAATAATCTTGCGATTACCAGTCTTGGCACCATAAGTATCCGCCAACACCGCCGCCGCAATCGGTGCAACTTGTAGTAGTCGATCGAATGTAAACTCAGCCCCAATTACACCCCGCCAGCCATCTGTCCCAAATTTAATCGCGTCCACAGTCATCAGTTAAAATATTTAGCAGCCTACCTATTTTACAGAGAAGGGTGGTTCAAATATCACGATTGTCAATAGCCCGCTATTACTAAGGCAAACGCCCCGCTACCGCGAACGGTTTTGATTTAAAAAATTCTACTCATGCTCACAACAAAACCTCGCATGAATTCACCACAGTCTATCTCTGTAGTTGGGGCGATCGTAACCATTAGACAAACCTCCAAACATTTAAAATCAGTGATAGCGATTTTAATCACTTTGAGTATATGCAGATTAGATTAAGCCAGAGCATCCTTCAACGCAGTTCTCGCTGCCAAATGATTGCGAGTAGAAGTCAAGATCTCCACCTCTCTGTCCAACCGACTAGTCGTATCCTGCATCTCTAACAATGCCTGCTGCTCTGCCGCTACACCATACAGATGACTAGCCACCCAATAAGACAGCTCGATCGGTAGATCTGGTAAATTATCTGGTAGCTCGATCGGTTGCTCCGTTAGCTTCCCTGAAAGATGGACAACATCGCGCAGTAATCGCTCTACATCGTTCGCCAATGGGCGTAAATCTGTTTCAGTAGGTCGATCTTCGATCCACTCTACCAACCCCACTCGATAGGGCTTCTCGCGCACATACTCTAGCACTCTAAACCGCTGCTGTCCCATCGTCAGCACCTTCATCCGATCGTCTGGCAATTTCTCAAAATGGACTATCTCCGCACAACAGCCGATGTCTGCTGGTTGTCCTTTGACGGGATCCCACATCAGTACCCCAAATCTGCGATCGCTATTCATCACCGTGTTCATCATAATCCGGTAACGAAACTCAAAAATATGTAGCGGTAACGGACGACCCGGAAACAGCACCAGTTCAGGAAGCGGAAACAGGGGAAGTTCTCTCACAGCGATTGAAGAAGATGGTACCATTTGCCGAGTTTAGGTAAAGCTTTAGGATCTACTTATATAGGTTAACGGATCTAGTCTCATAAGTGATAGGTATTTAACACTTAATTGCTACGGCTGCGCTATCTCATAGGATTACATCCAAATCTAACAGTTGCAGAGCGTAATTGGTAATAATCGATCTAAATCTGAATTAGTTAATCTTTCCAACTTATTTCAAGCTTTTGGGACTGGGAAAAAGTCATCAATGTGAAGTACGATCTCTGGAAATTGAGGCAAGTTAATCGATCGAGGCGGTGTGATAATCTCGATACTAGCGTAGATAGAGCCTTCCGGCTGCCGATATATTTCTAGGCGATTATCAATCAAATTAACAATCCAATATTCACTAATTCCGGCGGCTGCATAAAGTGGGGCTTTAATTTCTCGATCGAATTTAATGCTCGAATCGGCAACTTCAATTACTAAAATAATATCAGCGGGTGCTGGATGACTGTTGACATAATCATCCGATCTCAGTCTCGCAATTACAATATCTGGTTCTGGTTCGCTATTGTTGGGTAAACTAATCGGATCTTGACAACGGACGATTGCCCGTCGTTGAATGAGCATCGGTAGTTCGGTAATGAGATTTGTTGTAGCAACTGTATGTCGAGTACCTTTTGCAGCCATCGTAAAAATCTGTCCTAAGATTAGCTCTACTCGCTCGCCTTCGCGGATAATGCCACTTTCCATCATCTGATAATAGTCAGCACTGGTGAGTGAACGGATTTGAGTGTTAACCATGCGATCGATCTCTAGCAACGTAACTTACTTGCTATCATACTATCGAATCGCCTAAGTGATATTGTGACATTCAAGCCGATCAACTAGAATCTTGCCCATTACTTTGAGAATAGTTAATCCTAATGTCAATACTCCAAAAAAGAAGCTCCACAAAAGAGTCTGAAGAGTTTATGCGAGCGGCTTTGATTGAGGGTAGAAAAGCTTTGCCGCTTTGTCTGCCAAATCCACCCGTTGGTTGTGTACTAGTCAAATCTGGAACTATTATTGCCAAAGGGCATACGCAACCGCCAGGGCTACACCATGCCGAAGCAATGGCTATGTGTCAAATATCAGACGATCTTACTGATGTGACTGCCTACGTTACACTCGAACCATGTTCGTTTCAAGGTAGAACAACATCTTGTGCCAAAGCTCTGGTGGCTAGTGGCATCAGACGAGTAATTGTCGCCATGCTCGATCCCGATCCGCGCAATGCAGGTGCTGGGATTCAGATTTTACGGGCTGGCGGAGTTGATGTTTCTGTCGGTTTGCTAGAATGTGAAGCAACCGCAGATCTCTCACCTTATTTGGGATTGAGTAGTTAGATTCGTAAACTGCTAATGCAGCTAGAAGAAATGCCAGATAATATTGCTAGCGACCGATTTGCAGACCAAGGTGTTCAGCCGATCGACTCAGCTAATCATGACGTGTTAAATGAACTCATGAAGCGCGAACCCTTGTTCCATCGAGCAGAGTTTGGTACAACTCGCCAAGACTTTGAAAACATGACCATCGAGACATTCTGGGAAGTGGGTGCTTCTGGTCGGCGTTATAGTCGAAAATATGTGATGGACACGCTGGAATTGCGCCACTCTTAGCCTCACGAAGATATTTGGGAAACACAAGATTTCCATTGCTTAGAAATCGCGCCTAATAATTATCTAGTTACCTATACTTTGATTCAGGGAGAGCGAGTGACACGGCGGTCAACTATTTGGCGGCGATGTGACACTGATTGGAAAATTGTTTATCATCAAGGCACGATCGTGGAGACTGAATAACTCAGATGAAAATACCGAAAACACCACAGGCGAAAAAACGGCTGTCTTTACTCAAAGATTGTCAATATACTTATGGGGAGAATAACAAATCATCGCGCACCTCAATTCGATGGCGCAAAAGCTGGGTAAATCGCACTTATCGTCGCGATGTTAACCAATCATTGGGAGCAGCGGCAGAAGATTTCGATCAATTAACGGATCGAGCTAAAGCGATCGATCGACATTCGTGGCAGAAATGTGCGGATATGCCACTGGGTGAGAAATTGCTGCACGATAAAACGTGGGAAATTAGGGAATTGCTAAATGACGCGGCTACTACCGACCCCGATTTTTTGGATAAATTAGCACGATATTTGTGCGATCGCGATCTCAAGTCGGGGCGAGTAGCAATTATCATTAGGCGGGTTCGGGCAGTTATCCTAGATACGCTAGATTCTAATTCAGCCACAATAGGTTTAACGTGGGAAGATCTCACTCTGCTAGAGGGGTTTCAAATTAGCTAATCCATTGCCTCAACCATGCGTTTAATTTTCGTTGCCTTCTCGAAATGATCTAGTTGATGAGTCCTAATCCACCATTCAGCCGCCTCCATCAATAACTCTGAGTCGTCATTCTTATTCGCGAAGAAAGCATAGAAAGATAATCTGACGTTCGTACCTTTCTGTTCTATCTTACGATTACAAACCTCAATAATTTTCTGTCTTAAAGTTTCTCTCATTGCCATACTTACAAAAAAGCCCCCATGTGAGGACTTTTTAAAAATAACTTACTAACTCAATGTTTAGAGTTTCACTTCGATATCTACACCTGCTGGTAGATCTAGTTTCATTAGCGCATCGATTGTTTTAGCTGAAGGATCTTTGATGTCGATAATCCGGCGATGGGTGCGGGTTTCAAAGTGCTCGCGGGAATCTTTATCAACGTGAGGAGAACGCAAGACGCAATAGATGCGGCGGCGAGTTGGTAACGGGATGGGGCCGACTGCGGTTGCTCCAGTTCTATTGGCTGTCTCGATAATTTTATCGCAGGAGGTGTCGAGTAAGCGGCGATCGAATGCCTTCAACCGAATCCGAATCTTTTGCTGAGTTACAGTAGCCATGATTTTAAAGTTTAGGTTTAGGTTGTCAAGGTACGAGGGTAATTAATGACTGATTAATTCATCAGACACAAAGATAGAGATGCACCTGAGTACATCTCTATCTTTAAATTAGGTAATTAACCTATTTGATGATTTTGGATACAACACCAGCTCCGATGGTTCGGCCACCTTCACGGATTGCGAAGCGCATACCTTGCTCAATCGCGACTGGATTGATCAGTTCTACAATCATTTTGATCCGGTCTCCGGGCATGACCATTTCAGCAGCACTACCGTCATCGGCAGTGAAGGCTTTGATGTTCCCAGTTACGTCAGTTGTACGGACGTAGAACTGCGGACGGTAGCCAGGGAAGAATGGAGTCTTACGACCACCTTCTTTGTCGGTCAGTACATATACTTCACCTTCAAATTCGGTGTGTGGTTTCACACTACCAGGTTTAGCAATTACCATGCCGCGTTCGATGTCAGCTTTTTGGATACCGCGCATTAATACACCTACGTTGTCTCCAGCAAACCCTTCATCGAGGGATTTTTGGAACATTTCTACCCCAGTGATAGTGGTGCTACGTGTGTCGCGGATACCGACGATTTCAACGTTTTCGCCAACTTTGACCTTACCACGTTCGATCCGTCCGGTTGCAACTGTACCACGACCAGTGATCGAGAACACGTCCTCAACAGCCATCAAGAATGGTTTGTCAACTTCCCGCTCAGGGGTAGGAATGTAGTCATCTACGGCTGCCATCAGGTCGTAGATTTTATCTACCCAAGGGTTGTCGCCTTGGATAGTTTTAGGGTTGGCAATCATTTGCTCTACAGCTTTGACTGCGGAACCAGAGACGACGGGAATATTGTCACCGTCGAAATCATAGAAGGAAAGCAATTCGCGGATTTCCATTTCTACGAGTTCGAGCAACTCTTCGTCATCAACCAAGTCAGTTTTGTTCATGAACACAACTAGACGAGGTACACCAACTTGTTTAGCCAAGAGAATGTGCTCTCTTGTTTGTGGCATGGGGCCATCAGCCGCAGATACGACGAGAATACCGCCGTCCATTTGTGCCGCACCAGTGATCATGTTTTTTACATAATCGGCGTGTCCAGGACAATCTACGTGGGCGTAGTGACGGGTTACGGTTTCGTACTCTACGTGGGCAGTGTTGATGGTGATACCACGCGATTTTTCTTAAGGAGCAGCATCGATTTCGTCATATTTACGTGCCTTATCTGCACCAATTGCCGCTAGGGACATGGTGATTGCTGCGGTCATTGTAGTTTTACCGTGGTCAACTTGACCGACT
>JANNBD010000064.1:0-1651 GCA_031385105.1 Chamaesiphon sp. OTE_78_metabat_374 | reverse complement strand
AAAATCTGCACTTTTCATAGAAGCTCACTAACTAACGACATATAGCACCAGTAACACTATCTCGAGCATAAGGGCTAGGAATCGGACTGCCAATTACCGACGTAGTGCAATAAGACTGCGGGTAGTAGACAGGCTGAGATGGTTGTTGAATAACAATCACCGGAGAAGTTGGATAATAGGGATAATATCCACCCTGGCTTCTGCCTTGAATGATCACTGAGCTAGGAGTGCCAATTTGGACACTTCCACCAATAACCACACTAGACGAATCAGGTGTCTGTCCGTAGATTCCTGTTTGTCCATAGAATCCACCAGCCTGTGGTGAAAACTGGGCTATTGCTGGCAAAGCTGTTGTAATAACAGTAAGCAGAGTAATCGCCATGGTACCAGAATGAAGAATAGACATTGATATTATTCCCTAAAACACAGATGCAATTTATACAGATTAATTTTTGACATACTCCCCCCCGTAGAACGGACGGGGATTCCCTAGAGTCACCACTAAGGTTTCTGCTTCAAAGCACCAGCCTTTACAGATTTACTCTGTTCGGGTCTTACAGTTGCTCCACAGACTGACACTGCGAGTCCCGCAGCCAAAATGTTATTTGCCGCATTTATATCTCTGTCATGGTTAGCCCCGCATTTAGGACATTCCCACTCTCGAATATTCAACGCTGGGCGGGTTCCCCGCCCACCAGGCATCTTATCTACGATATGCCCACAGTTCCCACACCTTTTAGAACTAGGAAACCAACGGTCAATTTTAATCAGTTCTCGCCCATACCATTCGCATTTGTAAGCAAGTTGGCGAATCAATTCACCCCAACTAGCATCGCTAATGGCAAGGGCAAGTTTATGGTTCTTCACCATATTTTTGATAGCCAGATCCTCAACCACGATCGTTTGGTTCGCGCGTACCAATTGAGTTGTCAGCTTATGCAAAAAATCCTTTCTAGCATCGGTGATTTGTGCGTGGACTTTAGCCACTTTCAGCCGTGCTTTGTGTCGGTTGTTACTCCCCTTTTGCTTCCGAGACAGTGCTTTCTGCACCCGTTTCAACTTCTTACGAAGTTGCTTAAAGTGTTTGGGATTAGTAATTTTATCGCCGTTACTGGTGGCAATCAGACTGGTTATCCCGACATCCAAACCGATTTGTTTGCGGACGGGCGCGGTCTTGGGGGTTTCCCCCATGAGCGACCCGTTCAAGACATCGACTTTTGGAAGTGGTTTAACAGTATGGTCATCCACCAGCAAGGATACAAACCAGCGACCGGAAGGTGTCAGCTTGACAGTAATGGTCGAGGGAGTGCAACCTTCAGGAATTTTCCGACTCCATCGAATCGGCAAAGCCTCAGCGCATTTAGCCAACAACACTTGTCCATCTCTCCACCGGAAAGCAGACTTAGTAAATTCAGCACTACCGCCATTATGTTTCTTCTTAAAGTTGGGATATTTCGCCCGACCAGAGAAGAAGTTGGCTAAAATAGCCCAACGCGCCAAAAAGGTAAAAGTACATTTCAAACCATTGCTAGTCATGCTTTTGAGCTAAGTAAGCAAAAAATACCCGCCGCCCGACACCCGAATGACTACAGCGATTTTTTAATCAAACCCGTTCGCAAGATCGTTCGCAAGAGTTAATCGAACAAGAATG
>JANNBD010000040.1:0-3290 GCA_031385105.1 Chamaesiphon sp. OTE_78_metabat_374 | reverse complement strand
TTTTTGGCATTGCCAGCAATCGGTGTAACCAAACCACCCCGCGCAGCAATCAGCACGTAGTAAGCAATTACTCCCGTACTCATCACATCCATTGCGAAAACTTTCATCACCAAATTCCGCTTGAGGATGATGGCAAAAAATCCGCACAATATCGTTGCTAATGTAAATGCTTCTAATATGAGCATGATAGATAAGATTAACGATATATCCTTAATGACTAAACAGTTAAAACTATCGACAGAGACGACTGTAGATTATCTCTGTCAATAGCTTTTCAATGAATGTCAAACTAATGAGAATTACCACTGTATAAAAATTCAAGAGCGCGGTTTCGCAAATCATAATAACGAGGATCTTCGAGCATTTGTTCGCGATCGCGTGGACGCTCAAACGGTATCTCTAAAATCTCACCAATGCCCGCCGCTGGCCCTTCAGTCATCATCACTAATCGATCGGCTAGGAATAAACATTCATCGATATCGTGCGTCACCATGAGTACTGTACAGCCAACTTCACGAACGATTTCCGATACTTCTTCCTGCATTTCTTCTTTAGTAATTGCATCCAAAGCACCAAAAGGTTCATCTAAAATTAGGACTTCAGGACGCAGACAAAAAGCTCGTGCGATCGCTACCCGCTGACGCATCCCCCCAGATAATTGGGTGGGTTTTTTTTCCATTGCCTCGCCCAAACCAACCATCGTCAAAGTATCGCGGACAATCCGATCTTTTTCCGATTTAGATTTGTTGGGATGGACTGAATCCAATCCAAAATAGACATTATCATAAGCTGTCATCCACGGCATTAGAGAGTAGCTTTGAAAAACCATCATGCGATCGGGACCTGGTTTGGTAATTAATTTACCGTTCATGGTGACTTGACCTTCGGTGGGTGCGGCAAATCCAGAAAGTGTATTTAGTAATGTTGATTTACCGCAGCCAGAGTGTCCGATAATACAAATAAATTCACCTTGTTTGACGGTGAGATCGATATTTTGAATGACGACATTTAATCCTGCTCTAGAAGGATAAGTTTTAGTGACTCCTTGAAAGCTGATAAAGTCTTGCTTGGTATTCTTTAATGTTCCCGATCGAGGTGCAGAACTAGTCGTGGTCAAAGGATTTATTGATAATTGATAATTGATAATTAGGAGATTCAACGTGGAAGAGAAAAATTGTAGGTTGGGTAGAGCGGATGCGAAACCCAACATCCGCACAAACATCTTAGAAATGTTGGGTTGTTTCCTTCGGAAAGGCTTCGCCAACATTCTTCAACCCAACCTACAAATAATTTCTCCTGATCACCTTAGTGAATTTCCGCCAGGGTGATATCGCGTTTGATTTCGAGATTGTTGAGATAGCGAATCGGATCTTCAGCATCGAAAGTAGTGCCATCGACGAGCTTAATCGAACCGCGACTGTAGGAAATCTCAGTCATTCCTAATTCTCTCGCTGCGGTACTAAATACCCCCACCCGACAGGTATTTTCCAGCACCTCTACCCAGTTGCGGGGGAACGGTACATCGCCCCACCGCGCCATCTCGACCATGTGCCAGAGATGTTCTGTCCGACTGGGACGGTTGACACCATCGCCGAAAAAGACATGGTGAGCGACCGATTCGACCCCAGGGACGATATCTTTAGGGCCACCCAGATGGATGAAATCGATATTGGTGCCGATATATTCCTTACGGGCTAAGATTTGGCGAATTTCTTCGGCATTAGCAGGATCGGCACAGTAGCGGCAAGCGTCTAGAAGTGCTTTATTTAGGGCAATAAAGGTATTAGGGAAAGCGGTTGCCCAATCTTGGCGACAGCCCAAAACTTTGCCCGGATGACCATTCCAGATATCGATATCGCGGGCGATCGTAAAGCCAATTCCTTCAGTTTCGGCGCGAAGGTTCCACGGATCTCCGACGCAAAAACCGTCGATCGTCCCGTTCTTCAAATCTACGACCATTTGAGCGGGTGGAATTTGTTTCAGGTGTAACTCGTGGTCGGGATCGATGCCGCCGCTGGCTAGCCAATAGCGCAGCAGCAGGTTGTGCATGGAAGAAGGGTGTACTACACCCATCCGGTGAGGCTCGTTGGGGGTAGCGCGGATCACCTCACGGAAATGGGCGAGGGTTTGGACACCGAGCTTTCTGAACCTGCGATCGAGGGTAATAGCGTTACCATTCCGGCTGATGGTGAGGGAGCTAACTACGGGTGTGGCTTGACCACTACCGCCAAGGGTAATCCATAGAGGCATTCCCGATGGCATGGCTGCTGCATCGATATAGCCGCCAATTAATCCATCAACAACACCGCGCCAGCTTGATTCGCGTACCAAGGATACTTGCTCTAGTCCGTGTTTGACAAAGAAACCTTTTTCTTTGGCAATAATCATCGGTGCACACGCCGTTAAGGGCACAAAGCCGAGTTGCAAGTTAACCTTTTCTAACCCGTGAGCGGCAACATTTTGAACTTTCTGCGCCCGCATTTTTTTAACTTGTTTCTGCTGGTTGAGAAAGTAAATAATCTCACTGCGGAGCTGATAGTAACTCGGATGTTTAACGGCTTCTAACCGCTTACGCGGGCGGGGAATATCGACCTCTAAAATCGAGCCAATTTTGGAAGCGGGACCATTGGTGAGCATCACCACTCGATCGCTCATCAGCACGGCTTCATCGACTTCATGCGTCACCATCAACGCCGAAATTTGATTATCTTCGCAAATTTTAACGAGCTGTTCTTGCAATTTACCCCGCGTCAGCGCGTCGAGTACACCAAAGGGTTCATCAAGTAACTATAAGCGCGGTTGCACGGCTAGGGCGCGGGCGATCGCGACGCGTTGGCGCATCCCCCCAGACATTTCACTAGGATATTTGTCGATCTCTTTAGAAAGTCCGACGACATCGACATAGTGTTCGACGATTTCTTTCCGCTCTTGAGCAGTTTTTTCGGTCAGAACTTCATCAACAGCAAAAGCGACGTTTTCCCGAACTGTCATCCACGGTAAGAGTGAATAGTTCTGGAAAACTACGATTCGATCGGGACCAGGTTTGGTAATCGTTAATCCTTCTAATGAAACTACTCCTTCGGTGGCTAAATCCAATCCCGCAATCATATTGAGCAGGGTGGATTTGCCGCAACCAGAGTGACCGATCAGCGCAATAAATTCACCGCGTCTGATTTGGAGATCGATACCGCGTAGGGCGATATATTCTTTCCCACCACCGAGCGGGAAGGTTTTTCCCGCATCTTTAATATTGACTAATTCGACTGTTGACATAGGGATTTTAAATTTGG
>JANNBD010000029.1:0-16568 GCA_031385105.1 Chamaesiphon sp. OTE_78_metabat_374 | reverse complement strand
CCTCGAAGTTCAAACCGTCGTTTGGCACCATCAAAGCTAGCCAATCCAGGCGCAATTGCCGAAAAGTCTAAGCCAATCTTACGACCCACAGCAATCACGGCTAGCGCATTACTTAAGTTGTGCTTACCCAACACTCCTAGTTCTAATGTGCCCAATAATTTGCCGTATTCATATACTTGGGCAGAAGTTCCGGCGGAATGATAGTTAACATTTGTTGCGGTGTAGTCAGCGGCTTGCCCAGGCTCGACAGCGTAGGAAATCGTTGGCTCGATCTGTTCGCGCACAATCTGACAGTCTACCGAACCGATTGTGACTTGACACTGTTGCTTGTATGCCCTGAAAACACTGATTACCTCCTCAAGGCTCTTGTAGTGATCGGGATGATCTAGCTCAATGTTGGTGATGATCCCAATCTTGGGCGAATGCTTGACGATCGATCCATCCGATTCATCTACTTCAGCTACAAAATATTCGCTATTTCCAACCCTGGCATTGCCGTCCCAAGCCGCCACCTCTCCCCCTACTACAATAGTTGGATCGACACCTGCCGCTACCAACATGTAGCCGACCATGCTGCTCGTAGTGGTCTTACCGTGTGTACCCGCTACACCGATACTTGAGTATTCACTAATTAATTTTGCTAGTACATCCGATCGATGAAAGATCGGGCAGCCCAGCTCTAGAGCTGCTGCCAACTCCCCATTTGTTTTACCAATCGCTGTTGAGCAGATAATTTGTGGCGTGGAGTGCCCCGATGGATGATTCTGAAAATAGTCTAAATTGCTGGCATCCTGTGCCAGAAAGATGTGTGCGCCTTCAGCTTCTAGTTTCCGAGTAATATTGGTCGATCGAATGTCGGAACCAGAAACAGGTAATCCCCGTCGTGCAAGCACATAGGCAAGTCCTGACATCCCAATCCCGCCAATTCCGATAAAGTGAATCGGACGACCACCAAAATCAATCACATTACCCATAATATTTACTCACCAGCCAGATAGATCGCACCTTGTCAACAGGCGTTATCATACCAATAATTGTTTGTTTTCGCTCTAATTTCCCCACCACAGTCTCGTGCAACAAGGATTGGTCGATCTCAACTAAGAATTTGATACAAATTACTCCTGTTTGAAGATGTCTAGTCAGGCTACAGTTCAAAATCTGACTAGCCTAACACTAGGCTAGATCGGATTGATGCTTACTCTCGGTTCGGATACTTCAAGCAAGACAATCACTTTTGATGGAATAACTATACCAAATTTCACCAATTAATCTAGAACTTTAGATAAAGTTACATTCTATTGGTACTAAAAAGATAGATAGCGGTCTTGATCGTGATCATCACTACAAGCAGACGAACCCAAATTCCTGAACTTTAATCAGGATTTAAAGGATTTTCAGGATTGGGTTTTTTGTGCTGTCTCAGTCCCCAACTTCCCAACTCCCAACTTCTTACATCTTGGACACTCGTGCTGGTCGATAGTAAAATAGAATTTATGAGCGAGAAAGAAAAGTCCGACAGTATCAAAATTGTTGCCGATAATCGGCAAGCACGATTCCTATACGAAATCCTCGAAACTTACGAAGCGGGGGTTGAGTTGATGGGAACGGAGGTAAAATCTATTCGCCAGGGTAAAGCGAACCTGCGAGATGGATATGGTTTGCTGCGTCAAGGTCAAATTTGGCTGCTGAATGCTCACATTTCGCCTCACACGAGTACGGGAGCATATTTTAACCATGAGCCAACCCGCACTCGCCGACTACTGATGCACAAGCAGGAAATTCGCAAACTAACTGGCAAAGTTGAGCAACAGGGTTTAACGTTGGTGCCGTTGAAGATGTATCTGAAACGGGGTCGGGTGAAGGTCACAATTGCCTTAGTTAAGGGCAAGAAGCTTCATGACAAACGCGACGATCTCAAGAAAAGAGATGACAAGCGAGATATGGATCGGGCAATGAAGCGAACGTAAGTTTTATGAGGTTTTAGGTTTTGGACTTTAGGTTTTAGGTTTTAAGGACGAATTGCGATCGAGATGTCTGCTACATTCGTCCCTGTTGCGCCAATGAGATGTAAATCTCCCAATTGCTGAAAGAATGGATAGGCATCATGTCGATCGAGTGCTGATTGAGGATCCAATCCTACTGCTAAAGATCGATCAATTGTTGTTTCATTTACGCTTACTCCCGCTGCATTTGTCGGCCCATCTGTCCCATCAGTTGCTAGGGTAATTACCCATGCAGGGCGATTGTGTTTAGCTAATTCGAGTGCTGCTGCTAATCCTAATTCCTGATTGCGTCCGCCTTTACCTATGCAGTTTTCAGGTAGATTAACTGTTGTTTCACCACCATATATCAAAACAGTTTTGGCTGGTTTATTCATGATTTCTCTGGCAATTTCTACACCTCTTACCTGTGCTTCTCCATCTAGTTTAGTAGTGATAATCTGTGAGTTATAGCCCAACTCACTAGCAGTTTTTGCAACAGCTTCACAAGCCTGAAGATTGTTTCCCACTAACACATTGTCAGCTTCAGGATGATTGGTTAAACCTGATGCGATCGAGCTAATTGGATCGCCAATTACATCTGATAAAATTAGCCCAATCACTTTACCTGCGCCCACTCGCTCGACTAACCCACCACCTTTCAATCTATCAATCTTCGATCGCACTGCATTGATTTTCTCGATCGATAATCCACTCCCTAATAATGCTGTACCAATTGACTGGAGTACTTCTAGCGGAATAGCTACTTCAGGATTAACAGTAGTAAGATCGATCGATTGAATAGCTAAAGCAGTCTGAATTAATTGTTGAGTTTCGTGATTAATTTCAGACGTAGGTGGATTAGTTAATAGTTGATTTAAAGCATTCCAATTGTGTGGTGTAACAACTAGCGCAGATGCACCGCCAGAAATACATGCCAGAACTAGAGTTTTTTCAGTACAGTGGTCAAGTAATTCCCACACACGATTACCTGCATATATGCTTCGCTCGTCAGGAACTGGATGTGCGGATTCAATTATTTCCCAATTGGCTGGAAATTTAGCATCACCCAAATGATCGTATTTAGTAACTACTAATCCGCGAGAGATTCGATCGCCAAAAATTGTGTGAATCGATCGAGCCATCGGGACAGAGCCTTTGCCAACGGCAACACAACGAATATCTTTATCGGTTAAATTAATTACGTGCTTGCCAATGATGATATTGTCACCACCTAGTCGCAGATGATTTTGAATCGCGTTATATGGATTAACAGCAGCCAATGCAGCGGTTATCAGTTGGTCGATCTGATCTTTAATCATTATTAATCTAATCTTCAGTTGTTAATGCTATTAATTCCGCCTCAGAAATTACCTTGACTTTCAACTTCTCCGCCTTCGCCAACTTCGATCCTGCCTTTTCCCCCGCCACCAAATAATCAGTCTTGGCACTAATCGAATCTGAAACTTTACCCCCATGCTGCTGAATCAAATCTTTTGCATCATCTCGCTTCATCGTCGGCAAAGTCCCTGTAATCACGAATGTTTGACCCGCAAATATTTGACTAGCAGCCTCAACAATCGGCTCTGAAGATTTATCAAATTGCAATCCCGCTGCCTTAAGCCTGTCGATCAGCACCAGATTATCAGGTTGTCTAAACCACATACTCACCGATTGCGCCGTCTCAAACCCGACTCCATAGATCCCTTCCATATCTGCCAAACTCGCTTGGGCTAGCTGATCCACCGACGTAAATTTATCGGTCAGGATATTCGAGCCATTGCTCCCAATCTGGCGAATGCCCAGCCCATATAGTACCCGCGACCACGGGCGCGCTCTAGAAGCGGCAATCCCTTCAATTGTTTTAGCTGCTGATTTGGCACCTGTTCGATCGAGTGTAATCAATTTTTCAACAGTTAGATCGTACAGATCAGCTACTGATGTTACCAGCTTACTATCAACTAATTGCTCAACCAATTTCTCGCCCACGCCATTGATGTCCAGCGCGTCACGACTGACCCAATGCACCAATGCACCCTTGAGAATGGCTGGGCAATGGGGATTGTGGCACCGGATTACGGCTTCATTCTCGGACTTGACGACAACAGAATCACACGCCGGACAATTGCTTGGCATAGTAAAAGCCGCAGTCCCCACCGGACGCAACTCCGTCAACACGCGGACAATTTCGGGGATAATTTCCCCCGCTTTGCGGACAATTACGGTGTCACCGATGCGGATGTCTAATTGGGCAATTCGATCGCCATTATGCAGGGTTGCCCGCTGTACTGTCGTTCCCCCCAACTGGACTGGTTCGAGGTGCGCCAAGGGCGTAATTGCCCCCGTTCTGCCGACATTTACTACAATGTCCAGTACTCGCGTCGGGGCTTCTTCGGCGGGATACTTGAGGGCGACGGCCCAGCGAGGAAATTTATTGGTAAAGCCTAGTTCTTGTTGGAGGTTGAGATCGTCGATCTTGACGACTACGCCATCGGTCATATAGGCGAGGTTGTGTCTGGCAGTATTCCAGCGATCGTAATATGCACCCACCGCCGCTAAATCAGCGCACAGCGTTCGATGGGAGTTGACTTTGAACCCCATTTTTTCTAACAGTTCCAGAGATTGGGAATGCTGGCTAAAATCAGCTTGGTTGGGCAGATGGAGGGTATAAGCAAAAAAATCTAATTTACGTTGGGCGACCATTTTTGGGTCTAGTTGGCGCAATGCTCCGGCAGCGGCATTGCGAGGATTAGCGAGGAGTTGTTCGCCGATTTTTTCCCGTTCTTGATTGAGTTGGTTAAAGACAGCGATGGGCAAAAAAGCTTCGCCCCGAACTTCGACGATGGGGGGCGGGTTTTCGATGTTTAATCTGAGTGGGATCGATCGAATAGTCTTGACATTCTGGGTGATATCTTCGCCCATTTCACCATCGCCCCGCGTCACACCCTTGACCAATAATCCATGTTCGTATGTGAGGGCAATTGCAGAACCATCAATCTTTAATTCGCAGACATAGGTGGCACTATCTTTAGTCTCTAGCTTCCGCTGCCAGCCTGCTTCCCACTTGGCAAATTCAGCCATGTCAAAGGAATTTTCTAGACTGTAGAGAGAAATATTATGTTTAACTGAAACGAAACCTGCTGCCGGACGTTCGCCAACTCGTTGAGTAGGGCTATCGGGCGTAATCAGATCTGGATATTGCAGCTCTAGATCTTGCAGCTCTCGATACAGCCTATCGTATACAGCATCCTCCATCACCGGATTGTCTAGGACATAGTAAGCATAGCCAGCCGACTGGAGATTGGTGCGAAGCTGCTCGGTACGAGTAATGATGTCAGGTGTCACGATCTATTGCTACTCAACGGTGCTTCTATAGTACAAGAATCCTACCAATTCGACAAGACTAGCTCGATCGATTTCAACCCGATTTCAACTTTGCGCTACTCAGGTTAGATAAGTTTTGGCCAAAATCGCGGCTTGAGTTCGATCGCGTACATTTAAGCGAGCTAAAATGTTTGTCACATGATTTTTGACTGTGCCTTCAGAAATATATAGTTTCCCCGCAATTTCGCGATTATTAAATCCAACGGCAATCAGTTTTAATATCTCCAATTCCCGTGGCGTTAGTTCTGCCAATTCTGCTGGCAAGCTAGCTAATTGCGGATTGATCTGACCAGATATTACTTTATCGATCATGCCTGGTGCTAGATGAGTGTAGCCCAGCGCGACGGCTCGAATTGCTGCGGCAATTTCTTCAGAAGGAGTATCTTTGAGCAGATAACCTTTAGCTCCATATTTAATTGCCGCCGCTACATAAGTGTCATCATCAAAAGTAGTTAGAACTAATATATTTATGTGGGGAAATTTACTGCAAATTTGCTTAGTTGCTGTTACTCCGTCCATCACAGGCATCCGAATATCCATCAGCACTACAGTTGGCTGGAGTTCTCGATCTGCTAAGTCTTCCAAAATCGAAAGCGCGATTGCCCCATTCTCAGCCTCGCCAACAACTTTTAGATCTGGCTCTAGCTCTAGCAAAGCTTTTAATCCTTGTCGAATTAAGTTCTGGTCATCTACAAGTAATAAATAAATCATCGGATAAATTTAGAGACTATAATAAAAAAATCTGCAAAGAGATGTAAAATAAATGGCAATCCAACAGTCTCAAATTAGCACAGAAATACTATCTCTAGATCGAATCCCAATCGATCAACTTATCCTCGAAATAGTAGACCGTTTGGTTAAAGAATTTAATCCAGAAAACATCTTTCTCTTTGGCTCTCATGCTTGGGGTACACCTCATATTGATAGTGATTTAGATTTACTAGTAATTGTGTCCAACAGTGATATTTCATCTACTAAGAGATCTTCTATTGCATACCGTTGCCTCAGAGATATTAAATACCCATTAGATATCCTAGTCAAAACTCGTAAAGAGATTGAAAAATTCTCACAAGTGTCATTTTCTCTAGAACATCAAATACTATCGAAAGGAAAACGCTTGTATGGATGATAAGGAAGAACTAGTCAAGAATTGGATGATCAAGGGGCAACATGATCTGTTAGCTGCTTGTAAACTCAGCAGTGATTCAGAAATTTACTCAGACATTGCCATCTACCACTGTCATCAATCAGCAGAAAAAGCAATCAAAGGATTCTTGATTCTACACAGCCAACCTTTTCCCAGAACTCACGATCTTCGTCTCCTGCTTCAATTAGCGATCGATATTAATCATAACTTTCAATATTACCAAGAAGCCTCAGAAATATTAACACCCTACGCCACAGAATTCCGTTATCCCAGTGATGTGATGCAACCTACACCTGAAGAACTGCAAGAAGCAATCGAAAAAGCTGAGGAAATTTTTAACTTTGTTACATCGTTGTTGTCAGATGAGATTAGAAGCTGCTTAATTTAGTCGTTTCAATCTCCACAAGGATTTGATATCGATCCAATCTACACAAAAACTAAAAAAGAGAAGAGGCATAATTTCCTCTTCTCTTAAAATTAATCTGTGGGTCATATTATTCCATAAGAATAACTGACCCTAAACCAATCTATGGTTTGTGAACGATGAAGCTCAATACTTGGCACTGTTTGATGTTGTCAAAACCAACAACACGGATGAAACAATGACCGTACTCACTACGACAAGCGCGAACTTCATTTAGAATTTCGGTAGTAGTAGTGGCGTTGAATAAAGGCAACTTCCAGAGTGTCCAGTAGTGTTGAGTAGGCTCAGATTCTTTGCTGAATTCAACACCAGGAATATAACCTTGGTCGAGCATGTACTGAAGCTGCTTGCTGATTTGAGCATCGCTCAAAGGAGGCAAGTAAGAGAAGGTTTCGTAACGACGTTCAAAAGGTAAGGTTTGCATTTAGTCTGGCTCTACAGTTAAATATAGTTGAGATTGAGGGTGCGTCTTTGTTTGCTACTCAGACGATGATTCAAAATTGAGGCGTGGTTCGGTAATGGATAGTTGCGATAGCTTCTCTAGCTGTTGCTTGCGATGCTGACTGTTCTTGAGCTTGATCTCATGAAACACCATTTCTGGCAAATCTTCCATGATTTCTTCGATCAGATGCTCTCTCACCGTCATAATGCGGAAGGCTAACTCCTGATTTTCACTCAGGAGCGCGAGCAAATAAACTTCACCATCTTGAAGGATCGATCGACCAGAGAAACTGCGTAACCACAGTGCCAATGGCGGATTTGTTCCAGTCAACTGCTCCAGAACAATCTGCACCGCTTGATAAGTCAAGTAGCTAGAAATTACCTTCGTAGTAGCCTTGGCAACTTTTTTGCTATCCATTACCTAAAATTAATAAAGTGCGAACAGGTGATCGCGATCTAGTATCACTACCATCCACCATCCACCATCCACCATCCACCAATTCTACAGAGTATCCATTGCTTCAAATTCAAACTTGATTTCTTTCCAGAGTTCAAGTGCAACAGCCAGTTCAGGAGACCATTTACCAGCTTCACGGAGGACATCGCCACCTTCACGCATGAGGTTACGACCTTCGTTCCGAGCTTGAATACAAGCTTCGAGTGCGACGCGGTTAGCGGTTGCACCAGGAGCATTACCCCAAGGGTGTCCAGCAGTACCACCACCAAATTGGAGGCAAGAGTCATCGCCGAAGATTTCTACCAATGCAGGCATGTGCCAAACGTGGATACCACCAGAAGCAACTGGGAAGACACCAGGCATGGAAGCCCAATCTTGGGTGAAGAAAATACCGCGTGAGCGATCTTCTTCGATGTAGTTTTCACGCATTAGGTCTACAAAACCCATAGTGATGCCTTTTTCGCCTTCAAGCTTACCTACAACGGTACCGGAGTGAAGGTGATCTCCACCGGACATCCGCAAGCATTTAGCTAGAACACGGAAGTGGATCCCGTGATTTTTTTGACGATCGATTACTGCGTGCATTGCGCGGTGAATGTGCAGGAGTACACCGTTTGCTTGACACCACTTCGCCAAGGAAGTGTTGGCGGTGAAACCACCAGTCAAGAAGTCGTGCATGATGATGGGAGTACCAATTTCTTTGGCAAACATCGCCCGTTCCATCATTTGCTCGTTGGTAGGCGCGGTTACGTTGAGGTAGTGACCTTTGATTTCGCCAGTTTCCGCTTGAGCTTTTTCGATTGCTTCTTGAACGAACAAGAACCGATCTCTCCACCGCATAAATGGCTGGGAGTTGATGTTCTCATCATCTTTGGTTAGATCTAGACCACCACGGAGAACTTCGTAAACCGCCCGACCGTAGTTTTTAGCGGATAAACCTAGTTTAGGCTTGATCGTACAACCCAACAATGGACGACCATATTTATTTAATTTATCGCGCTCAACGGTAATTCCGTGAGGCGGACCTTGGAAGGTCTTGAGATAAGCAACAGGAATACGTAAGTCTTCTAAACGCAGTGCGCGGAGGGCTTTGAAACCAAATACGTTACCTACCAATGAGGTAAGCATGTTGGTAACGGAACCTTCTTCAAATAAATCTAAAGGATAAGCAATAAAGCAAAAATATTGATTGTCTTCACCTTGTACTGGTTCGATGTGGTAACAACGACCTTTGTACCGATCAAGATCGGTGAGCAAATCAGTCCAAACAGTGGTCCAGGTACCTGTGGAAGACTCAGCGGCTACAGCAGCAGCAGCTTCTTCTGCGGGAACTCCAGGCTGAGGAGTCATCCGAAAGGCTGCGAGTAGGTCTGTATCCTTTGGTGTGTAGTCTGGTGTGTAATAAGTCAGACGATAGTCTTGTACACCAGCCTTGTACCCAGTTTTTGCCTGAGTTTGAGTTTGCGCGTAAGCCATAAATTTCCTAACCTTCAGGAACCAGTTGATGTTTCTTGTTAAAACTAACTATATCAGTAAGTGTATAAGTTTTGGTTCCGATCTTTTGACGATCGTGATAAGAGTATTTAATATGTCCAGCATTTACGGGGATCTATACACCTGCAAGGGTTTTGTAAAGATTTTATAACTGATTTTTGTTACAAAAATCGGCAGCCAGACTAGTTGTCCAACTGCCCCAAATTGTAAATTGTGGGATTACTCACACCACAACAATTAGACTTTCTTCGGTGAAAGTAGCATCATCATGTTCCGACCCTCTTTTTTAGGGAACTGCTGTACTTCAGCAATTTCCTGAAGATCGGTTGCCATCCGTCTGAGGACTTTTTCGGCGAGATCGCTATGTTGGATCTCCCGTCCACGGAAGGTAATGGTGGCTTTGACTTTATCACCAGATTTGATAAAGCGATCGGCTTGACTAACCCGTACTTGGTAGTCATGTTCCTCGATCGTGTAGCGCATTTTGACTTCTTTGACTTCAGCGGTATGCTGCTTCTTCTTCGCTTCGCGAGCTTTCTTTTCTAGTTCAAATTTATATTTGCCGTAGTCCATGATGCGACATACGGGTGGATCGGCTTTGTCACTGACAAGCACTAAATCCAGTCCATTCTCATCGGCAATTCCTTGCGCTTCTTGTGGCGTAAGAATGCCTAGCTGTTCGCCATCGGTGCCGATGACCCGAATTTGGGGAAAGCGAATCCGTTCGTTGATTTGAGGAAGATCGCGGGTGCGTCTTTTTTCGATGATGGGTGATTTAATAGCTATGGGAGTTGCTGGGGGGTAAGTGGTCTGGTTATCCTCAATTACAGCTAGCTGTAAATTCGGTTTAAACTAAGCTTGTAGAGACTAGTCATAACAACTTAGTTTTATATGACTATTTTACCCAAGTTATCAAGAACAAGCGCGAAAGTTTAATATTTTTTAAGCTTAACTTGACCTTTTACGGTATTGGCGATTGACAAGCATTTAGGAGGCTCATATTGCAGACTTGGCACCAAAAGGTCGGAAATCAACGAGATTGGGTGTGGCGAGGGTGGCAAACTCGATATACTTATCAGCGGTGCCGTGAGTCCAACCGCCCTGATACTGCCCCCGTCCTATTACTACATGGCTTTGGGGCATCGATCGGACATTGGCAGCACAATGTGGAATTTCTTGCGACTCACCATACTGTCTATGGTTTGGATCTAGTCGGCTGGGGCGGATCGCGGAAACCGGATATTGAGTACAACATCGATCTGTGGGTCGATCAAGTCTATGACTTCTGGCAAACATTTGTCGGTCAGCCGATGATTTTGGTCGGCAATTCGATCGGATCGCTAGTGGCATTAGTTGCCGCAGCTAGACATCCAGAGATGGCTGCCAGTCTAGTGATGGTCAGCTTGCCTGACCTATCGGCAGAACAAGAAATGATTCCTAAGCCAATCCAGCCCCTAGTTAACGGGATCAAGCGGATCATCTTAAACCCACCTATCTTGCGCTCCCTGTTTCGGATCGTCAGTCGGCCGAAGGTGGCGCGGAAGTGGGCTAAGATTGCCTATGCTAATCCCGATCGAGTTACTGACGGTCTAGTGGACTTATTTCTCACGCCAGCGAGAGAAAAAGAAGCTCCCGCTGCATTTGTGAAAATTATGCAGGGGATGACTAGTAGCAATTTTTCACCAAATATTCGGCAGCTTTTACCCGAAATCCGAATTCCGATGCTGCTGCTGTGGGGCTGTGAGGATCGAATGATCCCGCCTGGAACTGCGGCTGTGTTAGTGAAATTGAATCCCCTATTGGAACTAGTCAACCTTGAAGCTGCTGGACACTGTGCCCATGATGAGGTGCCAGATATTGTCAATGAAAAAATTCGGACTTGGCTCGATCGTGTGAATGGTTGATACCTAAATTGGTAAACTGACATCTTGCACCAATGCAGAGATCCTATTATTGCGATAGCCCTTGGGTACCAATGAAGGGTACCCCTACAGATAACTTGTAGGGGTGCCCCTTGTGGGTACCCTCAGATCTACGCTAATTACTAACCGACGGTGACTTGATCGATCGCGACATCAGTAGTACCAGAAACGCCACTGGCTAGCTCAACCATCCGATCGAGAATTTCTTGACTGGGGACAGAACCTTTGAGCACCACGCTACCACCAGTTTGAGCAACCCAGAGTGTATCTACTTCAGTGACAGCAGCATCTTCATCAAAGGCAAGGGAAACCCGCTTTGCTAAACCGCTTTGATCGTATTCACCATTGACTCCGAGACGTTCTGCGGCAATTTCACCACCATCTGGATCTGTTTCACCAGCCGCAGCCACAGGATTGATTTCAGCATTTTCTGGTTTTTCCATGCCGAACATTTTTTTGAAGAAACCCATAATTGTAATACTCCAGGTAGAAAGATAAATCTTATTCATTATGGAGGTTATCCGTGATTAAATTCACAGATAATTACATTTTTTTTAAAATTGTGACAACTAACAATTGTGAGACAATATAAAGCTGTGGCTAAATAGTAGCCACTAGTTAAGCTTTAGGCTTTAGGCTTTAGTACTAAAACAGCTAATCCCCAACCTAACCCCTAACCCCTAACCCCTGACACCTAATTTATGAAACATACTCTATCTGTGTTGGTTGAAGATGAATCTGGAGTTCTAAGCCGGATTTCTGGGCTATTTGCGCGGCGGGGATTTAATATCGAGAGTCTGGCAGTAGGTCCAGCCGAGCAATCAGGCAGATCGCGAGTGACAATGGTAGTCAATGGCGATGAACACTCGATCGATCAACTCACTAAGCAGTTGTATAAGCTGGTAAATATCCTGACGGTACTGGACATCACGGATATTCCTTCAGTTGAGCGAGAATTGATGTTGCTCAAAGTCAATGCCAATAGTACAAGTAGGTCGGAGATTCTGGAACTTGCCAGTATTTTTCGAGCGCGGGTAGTTGATGTCGCCGAAGATGCACTGACGCTGGAAATAGTCGGCGATCCAGGTAAGATTGTAGCGGTGATCCAAGTTCTTGAAAAATTTGGGATTAGAGAAATCGCTCGGACTGGAAAAGTCGCACTCACCAGAGAATCCAAGGTGAATACCGAGTCCTTGAAGTTGTAGCTAATCTGGCTACTGACAGTTAGTAGTGTTATAATTATGAAATAAAGATTAAGCTTATTAGTGCTGTGGTCGGCATTGTGAAAGTACTGCTAGCTCTAGATGGTATGAAGCGATTCTTTGATCGAGACACGACGTGAACGAACCGCAATCTCATAGCGAGTATAAATTATTTTGTCTGGCCTTCTCTCAATTGCGGTACTGGCTGACTCCACGGATTTACTGCCGTTATTGAGTCAGTATTTAGTCGCCGAACGTTATGCGTTGCAGTACTTTACCAGTCAATCAGAATTTCTCGCGCAGATCGAGCTAGTCAAGCATGATTTAGACTGCCTAGTCTTTTACTCTCAGCAGCAGCTACTACCTGTGGTCAATCACCTTTATGATCGGGGGTTGATTTTGCCTGTGGTGATCGTCCATCGACTAGTCTCACCTGATTTGGTGCTGGCAGATCGGTCAAACGTCCTCCCTGCATCCCCGTCTAGCAGCTATATCTATCAGTCCTCAGAAGTAATCTTAGCAGTAACTGAGCTGTCGAGTATTAGCGCGGCAATCGACAAAGCGATCGCGAAATTTCTGAATTTAGCCCCTATCGTACCATTTACCGAAGATACCATAATTCCTCCAACTGAGCTTGCCCCAGTAGATCCCCACTTTTTGCTCCAGCAGCAACGACGTTTAGCCCAAAAACTCAACGAGCGACTGGGGTATTTAGCCGTTTATTACAAGCGCAATCCTTTATACTTTTTTCGGAATCTCGATCGCCAGGAGAAACGAGAGCTACTCGATCTGCTAAAATCGCAATACCGTAGAATTGTCCTAGACTATTTTGCTGATAGCAGTCAACTCAATAGCCAAATCGACGAATTTGTCAGTGCTACCTTCTTCAGAGATATGGCTGTTTCCGAGATTGTCAAGATTCACATGGAATTGATGGAAGAATTCTCCAATCAGCTAAAATTAGAAGGACGTAGCGAGGACATTTTATTAGATTACCGCCTCACCTTGATTGACATTATTGCTCATCTCTGTGAAATGTATCGGAGGTCGGTTCCACGAGAGGTGTCATAATTCAAAGTCGATCAGGATTTTTGCTCTAAGGCAATTTTACAGATATATAGATTTGATGCTGCTGTTCTCGTTAGCCTGCCATAGGTAAGGACAAAGGCGGCATCACTACCACCGTAAATCAAGCTAAGACCCAAATTTGCCGTAAATAACTAAGTAGGCAAAATTACTCCAATACCATTTTTCGATCGGCATAGCTGAATGAATTGACAGATAATTACCCCTCACTAATCGAGTCGAATAACGAACTATTTTTAATTAACAGGTTAATTTATGACTCCCTTAATGAAAACTTATGTATTGAAGCTTTATGTTGCCGGGAACACGCCCAATTCAGTTAGAGCACTTCGTACCTTAAAGAATATCTTAGAAGAAGAATTCAAAGGCGTATATGCACTGAAAGTAATCGATGTGCTCAAGAATCCGCAGCTCGCCGAAGAAGATAAAATATTAGCAACTCCCACACTATCAAAAGTTCTACCACCACCAGTTCGCAAAATCATTGGTGATTTATCCGATCGAGAAAAAGTGCTAATTGGCTTGGATCTGCTCTACGAAGAGCTATCCGAACGAGATGGGGACTTTTAGGATCTAAAACTTTTATTAGTTAATTTCCACCTGCTCGATATTATGCTCCAGCGCAGAGGTTGCGTCGGCAACAGCTAGTTCAGTCAGTTGTATAGTTAGAAAAATTTCAAATCTCCGCAATGATCGGTACAAACAAATTAGCAGAACTACCTTTAAATCCCCTCGGTGTGCAAAAGATTCACACCATGATTGAGGGGTTTGACGACATTTCACATGGAGGCTTGCCCGCTGGTAGAACCACTATTCTCAGCGGCACGTCGGGAACGGGAAAGACCATGTTAGCCGTGCAATTTATTTACAATGGTATTTCCTATTTCGATGAACCTGGTATTTTTGTCACATTTGAAGAGTCACCTGCGGATATTATCAAAAATGCCCATAGTTTCGGTTGGGATCTCCAAAAATTAATCGATGACGGTAAGCTGTTTATCCTTGATGCTTCTCCCGATCCTGAAGGACAAGAAGTAGTCGGTAACTTTGATTTGTCTGCTCTAATCGAACGGATTCAGTATGCTTTTAATAAGTACAAAGCCAAGCGAGTCTCGATCGATTCCGTCACCGCTATTTTCCAGCAATATGATGCCGCATCCGTCGTCAGGCGGGAAATTTTCCGGCTGGTAGCCAGACTCAAACAAATGGGTGCAACTACGATTATGACCACCGAACGGGTGGAAGAATATGGCCCCGTTGCTCGATTTGGGGTGGAAGAATTTGTTTCTGATAATGTGGCAATTGTTCGGAATGTGTTAGAAGGTGAACGTCGCCGCCGCACGATCGAAATTCTCAAATTGCGGGGCACCACCCACATGAAGGGCGAATACCCATTTACGATCACCAACCACGGCATCAACATCTTCCCATTGGGGGCAATGCGGCTGACTCAGAAGTCTTCCAATGTGCGCGTATCATCTGGGGTCAAAACTCTCGATGTGATGTGTGGTGGTGGGTATTTTAAGGATTCAATTATCCTGGCAACTGGAGCAACAGGTACAGGCAAAACACTGCTGGTGAGTAAGTTTATTGAAGAAGCCTGCATGTCTGGAGAACGGGCAATTTTATTTGCTTATGAAGAGTCTCGAGCGCAGCTATCTCGCAATGCTTCTTCTTGGGGGATCGATTTTGAAGGATTAGAGAAAAAAGGACTGCTCAAAATCCTCTGTATGTATCCAGAATCAGCCGGATTAGAAGATCATTTGCAGATCATCAAATCAGAGATTGCTGAGTTCAAACCCGATCGAATTGCGATCGATTCCCTCTCAGCTCTAGCACGAGGGGTGAGTAATAACTCTTTCCGCCAGTTTGTGATCGGTGTAACGGGATATGCCAAGCAGGAAGAAATCACCGGATTTTTTACCAATACTTCCGACCAATTTATGGGATCCCATTCGATTACTGATTCCCACATTTCGACGATTACTGATACCATTTTGATGCTGCAATACGTCGAGATTCGGGGTGAGATGTCCCGCGCCCTCAACGTCTTTAAAATGCGTGGATCTTGGCATGACAAAGGCATTCACGAATACACGATCAGTCAAGATGGAGCCGAGATTAAAGATTCCTTCCGTAACTATGAGGGGATTATTAGCGGTTCACCCAGTCGAATTGCCGTCGATGAAAAATACGAATTATCACGGATTGTCAGAGCAGTTAGCGATAAATCAGCAGAATAGTAAACTATGACTCAAGCAAGTAGTAATCAACCGCCAGTTGCGATCAATCATCTCAAAATCGCCAGACGTGGACAGGCTTTTTATCGATCGATCCGCGAAAAAGTCGAAAACCGTGAAAATCAGGGCAAGATTATCTCGATCGATATCAATACCGGAAACTATGAAATCGATGATAATTTGCTAGAGTGTAGCGACAAGCTTCAGCGAGAATGGCCTGAAGCGGTGATCTGGGCGGAACGAATTGGATTTAGTGCAGTATATGCAGTCGGTGGTAGTTTGACAAAGGTGGATCTATAGTGATTAATGGAATTGTAATTGGGCGACAACCCCAAGTTAAAGTAATTGTGCGGATATCTGGTTTCCCAGATCTAGAAATCAATTGTGTAATTAATACCGGATTTGAAGGAGCTTTGGCTCTGCCTGCGGCGGCAATTAGTAAGTTACAATTGCCCTATGTGATGAGTATCAATACGAATTTAGCGAATAATGAGGATTTCGTGACCCCAGTTCATCGCGCTACAGTTTTGTGGGATGGGGTGGAGTTGGAAGTGCCAGTGTTAGCGATGGGTATTCGCCCTCAAATCGGTACTTTATTACTAAATAATTGCAATCTGAATATCGATTTTAGCGATGGTAGTATTCTCAGTATTGAAGCTATCTAAACTAACGTGAGTTCGGGTTAAGGATCTATATTAATGGCTTCTAGCTTCGTTTCTGAACGCCGCCGATTGAAATCGGGGCTAACAATACAAAGTCCGCCTGTGCCTCCGGCAGGCTTCGCCAACGCGG
>JANNBD010000009.1:0-9612 GCA_031385105.1 Chamaesiphon sp. OTE_78_metabat_374 | reverse complement strand
ATTAAATGCTGGTTTGGTCAGACAAATCTCTCATCGGATTGGTCGTCAATTTGCTCTAAATCTTGATAGGGTTCTGCACATTGACGACCAATCCGATGAGCGATTTGTCTGACCAAACCAGCATTTAATAATACCAGTTGGTTGCGGACTCTGACAGTAGGCTGTTGATAGTAGGCAGTCAGTAAGGACATCGATTCGGAGTGAGCGGAAACCTGAGTAGCCATCATGTAAACAACCTTATTTAGAGATAGATGCTGTGGGATTGATGCAATTTGCCATTCGAGTGGGCATAATCACATCAGGGGGGTTCGGAAATCGCAAGCTGGGAAATGTGGAAGTAGATTTGTTTTCTCCACTGCTACATTCTTATCTACACACCCCAACCTCAAACAGCGTTGATCTACGGAAATCCGGCTAAGTGCTTTTTCGGTATGTAAGTGAATACACGTAGAGATAAATGCTACAACCTTGATGGTGTAACAAGAATTCTCGATCGACACCGCCAGTTAATTTCTAGATCTAATTTGTAAACTGTCCTGATTTAGCCGATTCATGTTTGAATACAGTTCTTTCAAAGCAACTGACGGGGAATACTGACAGGCGAAATTTACTTGAGCGCGAGACAAAAATTTCAGGTAAACTAGTGATCTGTCAACCTCATATCCTTTTGTTACTAAAAGGAGCCAGAGATTATGGTCAAAAAATCCGAACCAGTCAAAACTGACACAGCGGCTGTCGAATCGACATCTGGACTCAATCCGGTTCAACTCATCCAAGACAGTAAAGAGGAACTCACCAAAGTAATTTGGCCGAGTCGTCAACAACTGATCAGTGAATCCCTCGCCGTAATTGCGATGGTGACAATATCTGCTCTGACCATTTATTTGGTCAACAACCTGTTTAGCTGGGCTGCTGGCAAGGTATTTGTATGAGTTTTATCAGAGATGAAGATATAGATGACGATCTTGATGAGCAAGATCGTGGGAGTAAAGTCAAAGAACCTGCGCGGTGGTATGCCGTCCAAGTTGCTTCTGGCTGTGAAAATCGAGTCAAAATCGATCTATCACAACGGATTCACTCCTTTGGGATGGGCGAACGGATCTACCAAATCGAGATTCCCCAAACTCCCACCATTAGACTCAAGAAAGATGGCTCCAAGACACCTGCTGAGGAAAAAGTTTTCCCTGGCTATGTTCTGGTGAGTATGTCAATGGATGATGATGCGTGGCAGGTGGTCAAAAACACCCCCAACGTGATCAATTTCGTTGGCTCAGAGCAAAAACGCGGTTACGGACGCGGACGTGGACACGTCAAACCATTACCCCTTTCGCGCGGTGAAGCAGATCGAATCTTCAAACAAGCTCTCGAACAAGAGCCAGTAGTGAAGACAGATCTGGTCGAAGGCGATAAGATCATGGTTATATCTGGTCCATTTAAGGATTTTGCAGGTGAGGTCGTTGAAGTGAGTCCTGAACGGAGTAAACTAAAAGCCTTGCTCTCTATTTTTGGTAGAGACACCCCCGTAGAACTCGAATTTAATCAAGTCCAAAGACAGGGCTAATAAACACATCAAATGGCAAAGAAAGTAGTCGCAATCGTTAAGCTAGCCCTCAATGCTGGTAAAGCTAACCCCGCACCTCCAGTCGGCCCAGCACTGGGTCAACATGGTGTAAACATCATGGCATTCTGTAAAGAATATAATGCCAAAACCGCAGAGCAAACTGGTACTGTGATTCCAGTTGAAATTTCGATCTTTGAAGATCGCAGTTTTACATTCGTTCTCAAAACTCCGCCTGCGTCAATTCTGATCAAGAAGTACGCGAAAATCGAAGCTGGTTCCAACGAGCCAAACAAGAAAAAAGTCGGTCAAATTACTACCGCGCAACTCCAAGAAATCGCCCAAATTAAATTACCCGATCTCAATGCCAATGACATTGACGCAGCGATGAAAATCGTTGCTGGTACCGCCCGTAACATGGGTGTCGCGATCGTTGACTAGTTTTTTATCCACCATCATCAATATTTGGGGGAGAGGTTGAACCTCGCCAGTTACCCCAGCAAAAATCATGACCAAAAAGTATTCCCGTCGTTATCAAGAATTAGCCAAGAAAATCGAGAAGCGTGCTTACGATCCGCTCGAAGGATTGACGCTATTAACTCAAACAGCTACTGCTAAATTTCCTGAGTCCGCTGAAGTTCACGTTCGCTTGGGTATCGATCCTAAGTATACGGATCAACAATTGCGGACAACTGTAGCTTTACCAAAAGGTACCGGACAAACAATCCGTGTTGCAGTCATCGCCCGTGGTGAAAAAGTGGCTGAAGCCGCTGCTGCTGGTGCCGATATCTACGGTTCTGAAGAACTAATTGCTGAAATCGCTGCTGGTAAAATGGATTTCGATCTGTTGATCGCAACTCCTGATATGATGCCGCAGATCGCTAAACTAGGACGGGTACTCGGCCCACGCGGTTTGATGCCTTCGCCTAAAGCTGGTACTGTTGCAACTGATTTGGGCGCAGCAATCACCGAGTTCAAAGCTGGTAAATTGGAGTATCGTGCCGACAAAGCTGGGATCGTCCATATCCTGTTCGGTAAAGCAAACTTCGCACCAGAAGACCTCCTCGTCAACCTGAAGGCACTGCAAGAGAGCATCGAGCGGAATCGCCCATCTGGTGCAAAAGGTCGCTTCTGGCGCAGTATGTATGTCTCTGCAACAATGGGACCTTCGATCGAAATCGACATCAATACTCTCCGTGATGCCAAGACCGAGTAATTGATAGATTAATCTATTATTTGCACAAAAAAGATGGTAAGGGCTGCCCTTACCATCTTTTTTGTGCAGAATAAATTCTAAACAAGACTTTCTACTGTGTAGAAATCAGGACTACTCATCACAATTGGATCGCCGTCCTCAATTTCAGCTAGCCGATAACTTTTATTAATTGCTTGCTCCAAGATTTCAATTAGCTTTTGCGGTGAGAAAGATTCTAACTCCAGGTAGTATCCTGCATCTAACCATGCCAATTCAGCCGGATCTAGGATATTGCGGAGATTGGGGGCTAATCTCTGTGATGCTCTGATTGATTCAGCCGATTGCAATACCATTTTATCGGGATCATTCATGATATGACGGGGCATGATACCCGCACTAATAATCGGAATTTCCAGATCTGGAAACCAAATTTTCTCAGTGCGTAAATGCCGAATCATCCTTAAACCCTGTGGCGAACAATCATGGAAAGCAAATACCTTCAGATCTGGAGTTTGATCAAGCATTTTTTTGATCGTCATAAAATCACGATGTGGATATCGATCGATCGATATAACCGCACAGTTATTTTGAAAGTGGAAGTTATTCTTGAGCAGCAATTGTGCAATTTCTGGACTATCACAAACTACCACTCGATCAAACTTATAGGCAATCACTTTTGGACTGGAAATAACTTGATCGGTAGAAATCTTGCGTAGCTTTAGAATTTTTTTAGGAAAACCATTGATGTTAATCCACCGAGTGAGCCAGAGCCGAAAATCATTTCGATCGATTAAAAATTCATCAAATACCTTAGATTGCTGGTGTTTGAGTGGAAAAGTTAACCCAGCAGCAATTAGCCCTAAACAGATAGATCCAACTATCCCGATCGATGTTTTGGTAATAATACTTAAAGGCACACCAACTATGGGAATAATAACTGATAAGATCTGGAAAATGTTAATACTATCTTGACGATTTTTTCGACTAGCTTGTCGTGAGGTTGCAGCTTGAGCTATGACTATGATGATAAAGGTCGTGTACAAAATGATGATAATCGGTACAACTAGACCTGGATCTAGTGATAGCCAGTTGACGATCCAAATACTCATAGATGCCAATAATGTACCCCAACAGATATAACTGAAGATCGAATTATAGTTGTCGATATTCGATCGCAGTCTTTTCTCTAACAAATAATAAAGTTGGATTGGTGTAAAGTAGACGGTGCTATTAGTCGAAATTTCAGCAATTAACTCTTCAAATAAAGCATCAGTAATTTCAGGTCTAAACTTTAGCTCTGCTGGATCAAACACAAATTCATGCTCACATCTTTTGCATTGACCTGTGTTTTCCTTTAGTTCCTTAAAACTATTTTTTGCATCACACTTAATACATTTCATCTGATCCACTACTCAATTCCTAACCAAAACTTTCTACCATGTAAAAACCAGGATTCATCATTAGCAGATCCCCGCCCTCGATTGCCGCTAATTCTCTACTTTCATTAATTGCCCGTTGGAGAATCTGGATCAACTTTTGAGGTGAGAAAGATTCTAGTTCTAGATAGCAACCAGCATCTAGCCATGCTAATTCGGCTGGGGTTAGGCTATTGCGGATATCGATAGATAGCTGTTGTGCTGATTGAGCCGATCTGGTAGATTGAGGGGTCATCACATTGGTATTGTCGATGATTTGGCGGGGGAGAACACCGACATCAATAATTGGAATTGTTGGATCTGGAAACCAAATCTCTTCTGCCCGTAATTGATGAATTAGCTGCAAACCTTGAGGCGAACAATCGTGGAGAGCATAGACTTTCAATTCAGGATTGCGCCGGAGCATTTCCATCGTCGTTGTAAATATACTCTGAGGATAGCGATCGATCGCCAGAATTGCACAGTTATTTTCAAAGTGGAAGTTATTACTAATTAGCAGTTGGGCAATCTTGGGACTATCACAGACTACCACGCGATCAAAACTATAGGCGGTAACTTCTGGATTTGGAGCAGCAGGCAAACTAGTCGTCTGCGGTGGTGGCAAAATCTTTTCAGGTGAGTTATTGATACCCTTCCATCTATTTAACCACTGATCGAATTGAGGCTGCTCAATTAAGAACTTATCGAATATTTTACTCTGTTTACGTTTGCGATCGATACTCAATAAGATTGCCCCAATGCCTAATACGATCGACGAACCGATGACAATAGGTGATTTAATGATAATTCCCATCGGCACACCCATCAATAACACTAATCCCGCCATCACCTTGAGCGTGGTAATACTTCTTTGGCGAATGCGTCGATTCAGATAGGGCGAAACAGCATTAGCCGCAGTTGCCCAGATTCCAATAGTGAATATTAAGCCAGCTAAAATTGGAACAATCTGCTCAAACGGCATACTGAACATCCCCCTCAGCAAGATTGTAAAAAAAGCGATGATGAATAAGACACAGCCAATGCCTCTGGTGCCTCCGGCAGGATTGTTCATTACATCAGTTTTAATCAGTCGCGATCGCAATCGTTTATCTAATAGATAATAAAACTGTCGGGGTGTGAAAAATAGGGTATTGTTTGCGGACAGATCGGCAATTACTTTTGCGAAAAAAGGATCGGTGAGTTTAGTATTTGGTTCCATTGCCGTTGGCTCAAAGGCAAACGGATGATTGCAGCTCAAACACCTACCCATGTTAGCAGTTCGAGCTTTGAGGTTATTATCAGTATTGCACCTAATACATTTCACACTTGATCGTCCTCAAAGATTTGATTATTTAACAAGATACTATAATCTTCCCTCTGTCTAATTAATCTGTGCCGATTACCATCCCATAATACTTCGGCTGGACGCGGGCGATGGAGAAAATGAGAAGACATTGCATAACCGTAAGCTCCGACATCCAGGATGGCAATAATATCATCGATTTCTAGGCGCGGTAACTGACAATTGCGCCCCAAATAATCACGGGAGTATGTGGTATTTCCACAGATATCGGTGGTAAATAATTCATCGCTGTCGTTCCAACTAACTATTTCACGATAGCCACCATGTACTGAGGGGACAGAGAGATTTGCGACAGTCGTATCGACACCGAGAATTTGTCTTTCCCCCTGCCATTTTGTTGAAACTACCCGCGCCAATAATACCGCAGATCCAGCAATTGCCGCGCGTCCTGGTTCGATCGCTAGTTGAATTTTTTTATCTAATCGTGATAGTCTCTCGCTCAAGATCTGCCCAAATTCCACCCAATCAAAAGCTGCTTTTTCATGGTGATAAGGATAACCAAAGCCACCGCCGAAGTCTAAATATGACCAGTCTGGCAGCTTACTGGCGATCGATAAAATCGTATCAATGGAATCTGTAAACGCCTGTGTCGCATTTGTACCTGTACCGCGATAAAAATGGATGCCATCGATGGTTAAGCCAGCTTGACGGGCAATATCGACAGCTTGCTCGAATTGATCGGGATGCACACCAATTCGACTCGCGCCAGTTAGTTCTGGGAAGTTCAGCCGCAATCCCAGCCTCGGCTTGATATATTCATCCCGATATATATCTCTCAGTGTCTCCAGTTGGCTCAAGCTATCCAGATTAATCGTATGAATACCCCATGCTAGAACCTGGCGCAGTTCGGATCGATCGAGATTACTGCCACTATACACGATGCGATCAGGCGTAAATCCAGCCGCTAGAGCCAGATATATATCTCCAGGTGTATTGGCATGAATTCCCCAGTCGTGGTTTCTAAAAACCTGGAGCAGTGACACGTTGCCATTCGTCACGCTGGCAAAATGAAACTGGGTGTCAGGATAGGGAATCGAGTTGGTAATATGAGCGATGGTAGCGGCTAATCGATCGTGCTGATAGACATACAACGGCGAACCATATGTAGCTAATAGCTCTTGAGCTGTAGCTAGAGAGAATCGTAGAGTACCTAAACTTTTAGTCACGATTATTTCAGAATCATTGTTGTGAACCTATACTTCGGCTAAACTCTCTGGTAATAGTTTTGATTGGTAAAAACATTGCCAGAGGTCGATCTTGTAGGGGAATAAATCCATACTTTAAGTAAAACTCTTTCGCTTTTAGATCAATTGCATCGACTCTAACTGCAAAAATACCAATCTCTTGAGATATTTTGACAGATCTTAGTAGTGCATCTACTAATAACTCTCCACCCAAACCTTCTCCCTGACAAGATTTATCTACCGCTAATTTGCCAATTAGGATTGCTGGAATTGGATATGCAGGTACTTTCTTTCTAGTCAATTCTGGCAAGGATTCAAATTCAATATCACTTGCGCTGACAGTATAAAAACCATCAATCCTGGATAATTCAACTCGATCTACCGCCACAAAAGTTTTGGCGATGCCACCTTCATGATTTTGCCTTGCATATCTTTTCAGATAATCATCTAAGATGGAATTCCCACAATTAAAATGATCACGTTGGTATTTTCTATCAATCGATAAAAAATTCCAGCGTTTTTTAAGGCTGTCCATATTTATCGAGATATTGTCCGATTGCTGATTTCAGCTTTTCGTTAAGTTCTGGTGGATTTTCGATCTTAGACAGAAATAAATCTCGATCCCGATCTGAAAGAACTAGTTTTTCCTGAGCGGCAATCTCTTGTTGAGCAAGCGGTAGGAGGTGCAGAATAGTATAAGCACTAAGCGAAACACCTCTAAGAGAGGCTGCTTTTTCAAGCAGTTCTTTTTGGGCTTGAGTGACTCTGAGATCAATCCGGTTATCTTTTGCTGATGAGATTTTAGACATACAGGAGTTTCCTGAGTTAGATTCCGATATTGATAGCTTAACTAATTTAGTGGACAAAGTACACACATTTCAATTAAAAATATCTATTCTCGATTTCTAGATTGGATTGATTTCCAGAGCGGCTGTGGCATCCAAAATGGATGTCTCCAACTTAATCCCGTCGGCTGCTCGCCCAATACCTGAATTCGCCACTGCTCCCACATAATTATTAACCACAAAATCTCGCCAATTCGTCGCCCTTGAATCGAGCCGCCAAATTTGCCACTGACTAATCTCGCTGCCAGATCTGGTTGCCACAACCCCGACTGTTTGAGCACCTGAGGATTTAGCCATCTGCCCAGATCTGACCACAATTCTTGATATAACCATACTGTCAACGGCACGCCCATGCCGCGTTTGGTGCGCCAGACAATTTCGGCGGGAAGTAAGTGTTCGACTGCCCGTTTGAGGATATATTTCTCACAGGCACCTTGGAGCTGGAGGGTGCCGGATACGCCAAATGTCCACTCTGCTAATGGTAAATCACAGAAGATCGATCGAACCTTCAAGCCGTGCCAAGTAGCCAAATTAGTCGCGCGGGGATGGATATTTTGGGCACCTTTGAGCATTAGGGAGGCGCGGCGCAGGCGGTGGAGTAGCTCAGGGGCAAAGGCTGGATCTAGCGCGTCGGTAATCCAATCAGCGGGATTTAGTGACTGGATTCGGTCAAGTATATCTGCCTGAAATGATTGCTGGGTATAATCATAGAGCCGATGGAATGTCTGAAGATAGGGCTGAATCAAGTCACTAGTTTCTCCATAAATACTCGCGGCAATCAGGGGTTTATTCGTCCATCCAGCAAATAATTGATCTCCGCCCTCGCCATTGAACACAACTGACACATCTTGACTGGCGGCTTGGTTGAGCAGATAGAGCGGTACTGTCACGCCATCGCCATAGGGTAAGTCTAGAGCGCGGGCGGTATCTTTGAGAGCCTTGCGGACTAATTTAGGATTTACAGGTATTTTTATCAGGGGAATTTGGAGATGGTTCGCAACTTGTTGGGCGTAAGGTTGCTCGGAAACGCCAACTTCACCAAAGTCTAGAGTATATGCGCGAACTTTAATTCCATTTTGAACTAATAGTGCGGCGGCGATCGAGGAATCCAGTCCCCCAGATAGAAACACGCCAACTGGTTGATCTGACAAATCCTGAATTTGGCGTTCGATCCCCGCTTGTAATAAACTTTGAAGCTGCTTAACCGCAACTCCTTCATCAGTTATTTGTTCGGGTGCTTGTTGCCAGTGATTACGTGCAATTGTAACTGGTTGCAATGTCCCCACTGCCCAAAATAATTCGACTCCCGCAGGTACTGAATGGATGCCTTTGACGGATGTTAATGGTGTGGGGACATAGGAAAAGCAGCTATAGCCGTAAAATCCGGCGACATCGATTTCTGGCTGGGAAATTAGTGGTAATAGTAACTGAACATGGGATGCAAACCAAATTGTCGAGTCTATTTCTGTCCAGTATAATGGTGTCCGTCCAAATGGTTCTCTTCCTAGTATTAAGCCAGAGTCTTTTAATCTTGCCCAACAGTCATATTCTAACCCAGCGGCAGAAATCCCCACTGGTGCTTTAGCTATAATTTTAATTGGTGCATTTAGCAAGTTTACAAGCAAGTTTAATCTGTCTTTTTCACCCCAGTACCCAACTAGTTTTCCATCTAAAATTGCGATGCTACTACTCAATTGTTTGCATTTTTTGAATTATTTACAAGTTTGGTGTTTAGCAATCAATCTGTAGGGTGGGCATTGCCCACCCTACAGATTGATTGCTAACTTTGTGTTTACAAGGAACTGGGGACTTGCCGATGACATTACAGTAAGTGTGATCAATCTAGAGCTTTCCAGCGTGAGCAACACTCCGACTCAACACACCCCCGTCAGTGGTGCGTGATTTCGGTATTTCTTTTGTCAGAATACGGGTTTCGAGGGAGACGCCCTTCGCGTGATTTTGTGAAGAGCTCGAGACAATCATCAAACAATACCGCTGGTTGAATGGTCACTTCGGGGCGCGGAGAGATGTACTGGTATTCGCATTGAGAAG
>JANNBD010000533.1:0-6707 GCA_031385105.1 Chamaesiphon sp. OTE_78_metabat_374 | reverse complement strand
ACAGAACCCAACACACAAATTTAGGCGATCGGTCCAGCTAGTTGAGCGATCGATAAACTATTTTTGTTAGCATCAGAGTAATAGTTAACTAACTGTTGATATTCAGAGAATATTTAGTGAAGGGTATCTACATATGTCAAGGAAATACAGCACGTCTGGTTATCATCCGATTAAGAAAATAAAAGTTGTGCTCAAAGGACTAAATTCTGCTGTGATCACAGATTTTAGCGTTGCATACAAACTGGCATTGTCGATCCCAATTCTATTGATCACCTGCATGTTTTCCAAATGGGTCGATCTGAGCATTATTCTCCTAGCAACTGGGATGATGTTGCTCGCTGAACTATTCAATAGTGCGATTGAAATCCTCTGTGATTTTGTCGAACAGCGACAAAATCCGCAGATTGGCACAATTAAGGATATCGCTGCCGCAGCCGCAGGAATCGCAATCTTTGTCTGGGCGGCAATCTTACTGATCGAAGTTATCCACCTGTTAACATTTATATAAGTAGGTGGGTGCAAATATTTATTAAATAGATAATGCCTGAAACCTAGATGGTGGGCAGTACCCACCCTAAACAGCATTTTATATTTAATTACGCCTACCTACTTAGAAATACTCAACAACAATCCGGCCAACTTTGCTAAAGTTGGCACTCACCACCGCCATCGGAAGCCCTCCAAACTGCTGTTTGACTTGCGACAAACCGATTGAATTACCGCAGGTGTAGGAGCCTGATTTGCCTGACTGGGGCAGTTAGCTGGTTGGCTCATGGCAGAAATATTGACAGTACTAGCGATCGACAAACTCGCACAAATTACAGTCAGCCATAGTCTAGACTTTGAACGCTGAAGTTGAGCTGAATACATATCTTTCACCACAGGAGTTTTGAGGTTAAGCTGCGGACAATCCAGTGGAACTATAGTTACTTTGACACAAGCTAATCTGAATCTTCGATCGCCACCAGTAAGTCAACATCCGGTTACTATTAATGTTCTACATTTACCTAATACATATTCAGTATTTATGTATTCGTGATTGAGCTGAATATACCTATAGTTACACTTATCGGTACCTGAAATGTCCCATAAACATGATAGTACAAATATGTTAGTCTACAGGATCAACGCCAACTTAGCCGTCAGAAATTGGGAGCAAAGTTGGAATGCCAGCGGAATAGAGATCCCAATAGCTCAAGATAAAGATAAGTGGATTGAAGGGCTAGAGCTACTTTGAAGATTTAAGAGTGTGATAATGCACCTTTTCACATCCTTGATTTAGGCATCCCTGCCTGTTCCCTCCTAACTAGTCCAACACTCGCGGTCTCCCATCCCCTCACCCCTAAAAAATCTCCTCCGAGCATAGCAACAATCGAATTGTCTACGGGTCGCTCATCGCTCATAATTCTCTTTCAAAAGCCACAAGTTCCAGATCTAAATCGTTGAAAATTTGGACATTTACATCCGATTGTTCTAGCCACATTACTGATTTAATCTCCTCATTTTCTGCGTCAAGATCATGAGATTGGTGAGTCATTATGTTCTTTGGATGATAATTTTCTTCCCTAGTATTTTTGGCAGATGTTGAGATTACTTCTGTGCCAATCTGGATTCTGGTTGGCATCGCCTTTTCGCTGAAATCAGCCTAGATCGCTACTCTAATTGAGTTAAGCCGCTGAGAGCATTTAGGGCAAATTTTGGTGCTGATGAGATCTCCAAATCTAAGTGGGAAAACTATTACTTTTCGGCAGCAGGTTCAGGTTAGGGCAACAGCGTAGACTATCGCATACTTGTTTTACAAAATTTGTAGCCGTATTGTGAAAAAATAAACGTATTTGAAATTTATAAACGGTTTTGTAAAACATTTAATCACTTCGAGAAGTGTCGCTATGCAAAATTAAGGCCGTTTGTAAATTAATTAAACGTATTTAAAATTTACCTATACATATTGAAAATTATCTGTCGCGCTTTATTCTTCAATCTGTGGCGGTTCCACGATCGCCGCTTGCTTGCGCTGCCGCCGAAAATAATAGGCACCACCACAGCCGAGCGCGATGAATGGGGTAAAAGGTACTAGCCACAATAGTCCCAGAGCCAGATTAGTTGCCAGACTTCCAGCCGCATGGGTCGAATTTTTCCAGGTTTCCTGTACCTGGATTCCAAAAGCGTCACTAGGCGGAATGGTAGACTGGGATTCTTCCAGCTTGAGATTAATCGTCGAATACGCCACCTGCTGGCGGAGATTTTTGACTGTGGCATCTAATCGTTCAATCTGTTCACGAATCACTGTCAGCTCCTTGGATACTGCCAGGATATCCTTGACAGAACCCGATCGATCCATGATTTTCCTAGTCAAATCTTCTTGTTGGCGGAGATTTTTTAGTCGCGCATCGGTATCAACCAACTGCTGGCTCACATCCTCAGACTTAATTCCTTGGCTCTCTAGTCGCCCTAACTTGGCAATTTCAGCTAATGTGTTATCGAGGTTAGGACTGGGGACTTTGAGCGTTAGTATTGCCTGATGATTTCTACCATTTTCGGGTACACGATCGTCCTGAAAATCATAAATATCGCCTCGTTTACTCCGCACAATCTGCCGGAGTTGCACCATCGCTTTATCGATCGATTCCAACCGCAGTGACAGTTCGGCTGTCTTGACTAGTTGTGGTGTTTGGGGGATGGTGGCAGTACTTTCTCTCTGCTTTGCATCACCAGCAGACTGATCTAGTTGAGCTGTAGATGAGCTTGGTGCTGAAGCTACTCCAGTGGCTTTTTCTGCCATGTCTGTTGTGCTGCCACAGCTATTCAAAGCCATGCTAACACTGATGAACACACTACCGATCGCGATCGATCGCCAGCCCAATTTGTCTAAATTACCCATCATCCTCACACTCCACAATTTTTCGATCAAAGCAATTCTAAATACTGCTACAGGCACAAATCAGATTATTCCGAGCAGCCATTCCAGATTCAAACTTATTGATGTATCTCGTAGGGGCAGGTTTATGCTAGAAGCCTGGATCTGTAAAAACAAGTGTCAAACAAACCTGCCCAACCCCACTAGCAACGATCGATATTTTACTCGCCCAGTTTGAGCAATTCAACATCGAAAATTAGTGTTGCATTCGGGGGAATCACGCCGCCAGCACCTGCGGCACCATAACCCAATTTTGGTGGAATAGTTAGCTTCCGTCGCTCACCCACTTTCATCGTACTCAAAGCTTCATCCCAACCTGGAATTACTTGCCCAGCACCTACTTTGAAGCTAAAAGGTTGACCTTTATCGCGAGAGCTATCAAACTTTTTACCATTGGTGAGCGTCCCCGTATAGTGGACAAACACCTCCTGTCCTGGTTTTGGTTTAGCTCCTGTACCCGCTTTAAGGATCGTATATTTCAAACCGGAGCGAGTAGTGGTTGTTTTCGCACCTTTAGTTACTGCAATAGCAATTGTTGTACTTTGGAGCGGCTGAGGTTGTGAAATGTTGGTAACTGCGATCGCATCTGGATTAGCAATCGCAAGTTGCAACAATGAACTCAAAACAGCGGGGCAAAGCATCCACCTAGAACTAACTAACAAATTTCTCATTAACACACCTTAATTTCTAGTGATCCAACATATCATAAATCGATCTCAGTTAAAATATTTTATAGGTATTAGAGGCATTCCCAGTGACAAGTGAAATAAATGCGGCAAATGATTTTTCAGCAGATGGATCGATCAATCAATATCAGGAAAGTTTAAAGATTGACCAAGCCACCGGAAATCTAGCAGGTGAGAGCATATCTCTCAATAATTTAGGTCTAGAATACAGCGATCGAGGTCAGTGGACTGAAGCGATCGATTGTCATCAGCAAGACATCATTATCTGCCGCCAATTAAACGATCGAGAAGGCGAAAGTGCGGCTTTTAATAATCTGGGATTGGTATACTATCATCAGGGCAATTTGGATCAGTCGATCGATTGTCACCAAAAAAGTTTAGCCATCTGTCAAGAATTGGGAGATCGCGAAGGTGAAGGCGCGTCTTTCAATAATTTGGGGATGATCTATCGCACTCAAAGTAAATGGGATGAATCGATCGAATGTTATCAGCAAAGTCTAATTATTGAGCGGGAATTGGGCGACTCTGAACGAGCTTGGGAAGGTCAGATTCTCAACGATCTAGGCAAACTTTATCAGGCAAAAGGTCAACTCGATCGAGCAATTCCACTGTGGCAAGAAGCTTTAGCCAAGTTACCTGAAGATGCCAGAGAATATCCCATTGTTCAGGCATATTTAAAGCAAAATCTTGCTTGATCCATAAATACAAACCCGAATTTTTATAAAGAGTCGGGTTTGTGTCCCACTAGTTAATAGAACATTTACGCCATGATTAATTTGGATAGTAGGGGCAGATCGACATAGGTAGAACCGTGAATATCACCCCGAATAATTTGACAAGGCTGATTTGGTTCACCGAGATCGGATAAGACTAGTTTTGCTCGATCGAAATTGTGATTTTGAGTATAGTCATTGATCGTTACTAGGGTAGTAATTCCAGCATCCATCGCCGAAATCAAACCGTTTTCCGAATCTTCAAACGCCAGACAATTTGCCGCAGGTAGTTTCATCTGCGCCAGTACATAGTCATAAATATCTGACGCGGGTTTCTTTTTGGGGACAATATCACCAGCGGCAATCACTTCAAACCAATCGGGAGTGATGTCTCCAGTGAGCAGAGCAAGTACATTAGCGGGGGTGGTAGTAGTCGAGATCGCTAGGCGCAGGTTAGCGTCTCTGGCAGCCGTTAGCAGCCGTTTGACACCTGGACGGAGTGGAATGCCTCCACCTGCTAGTAGCTGGGCGTAGTACTGATTTTTGGCCTTATGCAAGTCAGCAATTAATTCATCATTCATCCGCACATCGGGACGATAGGTATCGAGGTAAAAGCGCATCCGCTCCTTTCCACCCGTTACTGCGAGTAGCATACCATATAGCTCGATCGACCAATCCCAGTCGAGTCCAGCATTAGCAAAAGCTTGATTGAATGCCACCCGATGCCCATCCCGCTCGGTATCAGCCAAAGTCCCATCTACATCAAAAATTAGTGCTTGTAATTCGCTCATCCCTATAACCCCTGCTATTTCACGCTTGTACTAGTGATGTTATCACGCCGACTTCGTGGATAGTGGATAGTGAATAGTGGATCGTAATTTAGATCGTTCCGTTACCAGATATCGACGACTCCTTTCCCACCCAGTAATCTAGACATTTGCAATTTGTAATTCAATATCCACTATCCACCATTCACTATCCACTAATTAATCGACTCCAAACCCTTATAATATATGAGGGGAGTGAGCGAGCGATCTCGACAGTCCGCCACCGATGACAAGCATATAGTAATTACTAATAGTTCATTTCAGCACCCGATCGCAATATAGAGACTATGGCACAACTCGAAACTAGAACCGAACCGATGGTGCTGAACATGGGGCCGCACCACCCATCCATGCACGGGGTATTGCGGCTGATTGTCACCCTCGACGGTGAAGATGTCGTCGATTGTGAGCCTGTAATTGGTTATCTCCATCGCGGCATGGAAAAAATTGCTGAAAACCGCACCAATCTAATGTTCGTGCCCTACGTTAGCCGTTGGGACTACGCAGCGGGGATGTTTAACGAAGCGATTACCGTGAATGCGGTTGAAAAATTGGCGAATATTACCGTGCCGAAACGGGCGAGTCATATCCGCGTGATCATGCTCGAACTAAATCGGATTGCCAATCACCTGCTCTGGCTTGGCCCATTCATGGCTGATGTCGGCGCACAGACTCCGTTTTTCTATATCTTCCGCGAACGGGAGATGATTTATGACCTGTGGGAAGCGGCGACTGGCTATCGGATGGTGAATAATAACTACTTCCGCATTGGTGGGGTGGCTGTCGATTTACCCTACGGTTGGATTGATAAGTGTCTGGATTTCTGCGATTACTTTGAGCCAAAGGTAGACGAGTACGAGCGACTAATCACCAATAACCCAATCTTCCGTCGCCGCGTTGAGGGTGTCGGTACAATCGGTCGAGAGGAAGCGATTAACTGGGGTTTGTCTGGGCCAATGTTGCGCGGTTCTGGGGTCAAGTGGGATCTGCGGAAGGTCGATAAATACGAGTGCTATGACGACTTCGATTGGGATATCCAGTATGAAACTGCTGGTGACTGTCTAGCACGGTACTTTGTCCGTATTCGCGAGATGCGGGAATCAGTGAAGATCTTGCGTCAAGCGATTGCGGCTCTACCTGGCGGTGCCTACGAAAACCTCGAAGCCAAACGGATTGCCGCAGGGCCAAAATCTGAATGGGATGCGATGGACTATCAGTACATCAGCAAGAAAGTCGCCCCAACATTTAAGATTCCCAAGGGTGAGCACTACGTCCGCATTGAAAGCGGCAAGGGTGAACTCGGCATCTTTATCATCGGCGAAGACAATATCTTCCCGTGGCGGTGGAAAATTCGTGCTGCTGATTTTAATAACCTCCAGATTTTACCGCATCTATTGCGTGGGGTAAAAGTTGCCGATATCGTGACAATTTTGGGCAGTATCGATATTATCATGGGTTCTGTCGATCGATAACTAAATAAATTATGCTGTTTTTATCGATCGATCAATCCGAGACTAATTTGGATTGCTCGATCGATTTTTAGCATTGTCTCAACAGTGAGAAT
>JANNBD010000508.1:0-2706 GCA_031385105.1 Chamaesiphon sp. OTE_78_metabat_374 | reverse complement strand
GCATTACCACCAGGGCCTTCATAGGAGACGTTATCGCCTTTGATCGCGCCATTGCTGAGGATGTTCAAAGTGATGTCAATTACATCATCTTTGAGCAGCCGACCACGAATCGGACTAAGTTTGCTATTGAGGGCGTTGGCGTAGCCACTAGGTCCGGTAGTATCAATTCGCATCACATCAGGGAGGAACGCGCCTAAGAGGGCTTTGGTGCGATCGTCATTATTGCCCAAGGCTTTGAGGGTACGAGTAGCTTCTGCGCCAATTGGCCCCGCTGCTGGACTGAGATCGGCGGTAGGTGGGACGCTGTTGAAGATATTGAGTAAGTTGTTGCTGGTAATCAAGCCTTCGTTGATGCCTGGACGACCTAAACGCTCTACCTGCTGGTATTTGCCATTACCATCGCGAATCGAAATCGTCTCCCAGACATCGTAAATCTTCGCGCCAGTTTTACCAGAGAGAAACTCTTGAGGAATCCGTGCGGTGATCGTATTGACGTTGTAACCCTTGGCAAAGTCGATCGCTTGGTTGTTTGGTCGGAAGCCTACGCCAGGGCCTGTTCCAAGGGCACCAGCACGGACTCTGAAGAACTGTTCGACATCAAAGAAGAAGGGATCTTCCCGTAAACCTGCAAAAACGGCGATTTTGGAGTCGTTGGATCCAAGTCGGTTGATGACTGGTTTTTCATTCAGGGGAGTAGTATAGAGATTTCGGGCGGATATTTCCTTACCATCTTTGATGGCAGTAAATTTGATTTGCTGCTGGTTCCGATTGTTTGGCGCACTAAATTCAAACCGGAGGGTAACGTCTTCCTGTCCAGTCGGAGTCGATTATTTGTCGCCAACGCGAGTTAGTTTAAATTCATAACGAGCATTGGTGCTAAAGAAGTATTGTTGACGAGCAACCGATCGAGGATTAGTATTCATCGTCAAGATCAGATCGCCATCCTTAGCATTGGGATTTTGATCTTTTTCGCGATAGACATACAAGTCGGTGAGGTTAAGACTACGACCCTTGGTATCGACTTCCCCATCATCGTGATCGGAAGCCACCAAAGCCTTTGGTAGTCCAGTTGCAACTAGTAAAGCAGCGATCGATACGCCACTGATAAGCAGCAATTTTTTCCAGCTAAATTGAGTAACTTGAGAAAATGAGAGTGACATAATTAACTATTCCAATTAATGAGTCGAGATATTAACAATGGATCCTTGAGATTGACCTCAATCTGCCGATCTGCATAGTTATACGCACCCATCGTTCAACCGGATCTCTCTCCACCAAAAATCTTTTAAACTTTCCCATCTCCCTGTTCCCCTATCCCCCGTCTCCCATTCCCAACCATCCTCAGATAAACTGGAGCTAACACCGCATCCCTGCTTCTCCAGTTAATGGTCGAACCCACGAATCTACTCACGAAAATTGCCGAGGGAGATCGGACTGCACTATCCCAGTTATACGATCGATATTCGCGGTTGATTTATGCGATCGCTTGGAAAAGTTTAAACTCAGTAGAGGACTGTGAAGAAGTTGTATTAGAAGTATTCGCCCAGGTTTGGCGGATTGCAGATAGATACGATCCGAACAAAGGCTCGCCCGAACAGTGGATTTTTACCCTCGCCCGCAGTCGCATTCTCGACAGGCTCCGCAAAATCCAACGGATTAATAAAGTCAATACGGCAATTGCTTCAGAAAAAGAGATCGCATTTCCCACTATCAGCGTAGATCCACTTGAAGCAGTCGAAATTGTCGAACGACAGCAACAGGTACTTGCGGCATTAGCCAAAATTCCACCAGAACAGCGTCAAGTGATTGAGATGGCGTATTACCAGGGGCTAACGCACACCGAAATTGCCGCAGCCACGGGACTTTCACTCGGAACAGTAAAAACTCGACTCAGATTGGGGTTGAGTAAGTTGAAAGTGACATTTGAAACCGAGTCTTCACCAATCAGTAGGCACAGCCAAACTAGTAACTAATTTCCGCACCCGATCGCTATGATGAATGATGACCACCGCTGTTTTGCCGAGCTTGCGCCACTGTACGCGCTCGATCTGCTCGATCTTGATGAACGACTCTGGGTGGAAACCCAGGTTTTGGCGTGTCCAGATCTAGCTGAAGAATTGGCAAGCTACCAAGCTGCGGTTGGAGTTATTCCTTATAGTGCGCCAACTATGCCGATGGCGGCGGATCTCAAGGATCGATTATTTGACAGATTGGGATTGGATCCCGTTGAAGCTGTCACTGACACACCACTAGATCTGCCTCCAGATCTCAAGATGTTTACAATCCGAGCTGCCGATCTGGATTGGCAACCTCGTCGAATTGAGGGTGTACAAGCTGTGTTGCTCTTTCGAGATGAAGTCACTAGAACCCACCATTTCCTCGTCAAAGCTGCTGCTGGAGTCGTTTATCCACTTCATCAACATGAGGGGATTGAGGAGATCTACATGCTGGAGGGAGAACTAATCATCGATGATCAGGTTTATCTAGCGGGGGACTATATTCGATCGTACCCCAATTCTATTCATGCCCCATCTACCAATACGGGCTGCATGTTCTTGATTCGGGCTTGCATTGATGACAATTACGATTTAGTTCTGATCTAATTTGCTAATTATAAGCCCAGCGGTTAAAATCGGTGCTAGTAATGCAAAGTCCGCCTACGCGGACTGGTAGATTAGATTAGTCCGCGTAGGCGGACTTTGCAAC
>JANNBD010000463.1:0-5411 GCA_031385105.1 Chamaesiphon sp. OTE_78_metabat_374 | reverse complement strand
AGGGTACAAATTAAGTGCACCCCTACATGTTAATTGTTTAGGGGTGCCCTTAATGAGTACCTGGAGATTCACGCTTTTACTTCTAACCCCAAACCCCGAACTAATTTTTACCCCAAAGCATTACCATGACCATTCGTCGCCAGTATAGTTTGCCAAATTGTACCCTAGTTTTAGATGGGTTGAGCGATAGCAACTCCACTGGCATGGCTGACTCTCGCCCCTTGATGTCTAGTTTGTTCAATGCTGAATGTCACTTCGTTGGACACGAACAGCCGCTATTTGGTGGGAGAGATTTCCTGACTAGTTTAGTCGCCACAGTTAGTAACTACGCCCAGGAATTTCTCAGTGGCATTCCACATCCAGTTTCAGATCAGCCGGATCATGGTTTAGTATCGATCGTCAAAGGCGATCGTCAAGACATTCATCACCTCCAAGCTAAGTTAGAATCCTCACCAGGGGTAATCGACAAGCAGACTCAGATTGATTTATCCACAGTGCAGCTATTCGATCTGCTGGAAGCCATTGATCAGTTTCTCGCCGACAAGCGAACTTTGCCAGATATTATGGTGCCACTCAAGCCCATCAGCAAAGCTTTCGCCCAACCAATTTCCGCTCAGGCATTGCCCGCTGGACTAGGACTTGCTGGTTTAGTCGTTGCCAGCCTGATTGGTTACGCCCTACCTGTACCTGAAAATATCACCGCACCGAAATCACCTAACGCCGCCGCCGTTAACTCCACCACACCCAAATCAGCAGGTACTCCCCCAACTCCCACTAGTTCTACTCCCAGTAAAACTGGCACAATTACCGAAGCGACTCAGCTCGGATTCCTCGGACGCAAATTGCAACGAGATCTCAATCAAAACTGGCAGGAACGCGGTCAAATTAAACAACCTGCTGATTTCCTCGTCAACGTCAATCAAGACGGTCAGATCGTCAGCTACAAGGCAGCAGAGAAGACAACTGAAGCTCAGTCAAATCTCACCCCACTATCAAAACTCTCCACTAAAAACAACGATCCCAATCAAGCAATTGGTAATTTCAACGTTTCATTCAGTCCGAGCGGATCGATCGAAATCAAGCCAGTGGAAAAAGTTCAGGGTGATATGAGCTTGGGTAAGGCCATTACGGAACCAAAGTTGCAAACCACTCTCGCCGAGCAGCTTAAGACTAAATTAACAGATTCATTGGCGAATAAAAAGCCGATTGGTGCCAAAAATCTTAATTACCGCGTCGGTGTCACCAAAACTGGTGAAATCGCCGACTACGAGCCAACCGATCAAACTGCCTCAGAGTCAGAAGCCAAAACACCATTACCTAAACTGGTGAAGTTCAACCCTCAAGCCGCAATTTCTCAAGAACCTTTGGCTCAATACAAGGTGGTATTTGGCTCAAATGGCGAAATTTTGGTGACACCAAAATAGGCATGGGAGATGAGGATTAACCACGGTTAGCCTAGTCGCGATCGTCATGCTGATATCGCTCGTACTGCTGATAACGATCGTACTGCCGATCGCGTCCTTTATATTGCTTGTGGTGCTTTTTGCCACGATGACCGCGTTTGTAAAACTCTGGGCGAGGATCGCGGGATACTTCCCGATAAATGACTGGTTGGGGATACCGCTGAGTTTCGATCACAATTGGCTGAGATCGGGGAGCTGGATTCCCAAAAATAATCGTCAGTTGAGCCTGAAGATTAGCTGCTGGTTGGTTGATTTCTGCTGGACTAATAGCTGGGGAAAATGCTTGGGCTGGAGCAGCTATGGAAATAGCCGTCACAAAACCGACAACTAATGAGTTAAAGTGTCGCATACAAGATTCGGTTGATTTTTAAACTTAATCATGATCTGTAGATGCTGTTTAAGTTCATTATATCTACTCTCTGTGCCATTGTAGTTAACAAAATACCAGAGTTCAGCTATTTGGCTAGATTCCAATTTTGATAGCTTTGGCATTGTAATTTACTGGGCTGTTCGATCGATTGTCGTGAAAATACTATCCTTAATTTACAAACTAGTAAAGATTTGTTAACTTTGTTAACTATACTGCTGAAATTAAGGTTCTTCTCACAATGGCCGATACTCTCACCAAGCTAACTTACCAAACCCTTCAACAGGGCAAGAGCTACTTGAGCTTCGCCCACAAGACTCTCAGCATCCAAGCCCGCAAGGCTTTCAAGCCCAACAACCTACCTGCAATTCCGGTACCGCCAGAATTACTGTTGAAGCTCCAACAGAGCGTCAATGACCTGATCGCGGTAGATTGGCAAGATGCCGAAGATGGGGTTTATCCGACTAGCCTGCTATTTGACGAACCTTGGGAAGATTATTTGCGCCAGTATCCCGCCTTGATTGCTGACATGCCGAGTGTCTGGGCGCGGGCGGATGATAAGAAGTATCAGGATTTCGATCGAGATACTGACACTGAAGGCTACCCTAGTTATTACGTCCAAAATTTTCACCATCAGACTGGTGGATACTTGAGCGATCTTTCCGCCAACCTGTACGATTTGCAAGTCGAGATTCTGTTTGGTGGCAGTGCTGACTCTATGCGTCGTCGGATTCTAGCTCCACTCAAAGCTAGTTTGACAGCATTTGCCGATCTTCCTGCCAGACAAATTCGCATCTTAGATGCTGCCTGCGGTACTGCCCGAACTCTGCGCGGTGTGCGAGCGATGTTGCCTCAAGCTTCTCTATTTGGGGTGGATTTGTCGGGTGCTTATCTCCGCAAAGCAAACGAACAATCTGCGGATCTTCAGGGGAAATTGGTACAGCTATTGCAGGGAAATATTGAAGAGTTACCCTATGTAGATGATTATTTCCACGCTGTTACCTGTGTCTTTTTATTCCACGAACTTCCACCAAATGTGCGCCAAAATGCGATCGCCGAATGCTATCGAGTACTCAAGCCTGGTGGGAGTTTCATCATCTGTGATTCGATTCAGGTAAGTGATTCACCTGAACTGGAAGCAATGATGCACATGTTCCATGAAACCTTCCACGAACCTTATTATCGCAGTTACATGGAGGATGATTTAATCGATCGACTCGACAAAGCTGGCTTCTCTGAAATATTACCCACTGAGGTGCATTTTATGAGCAAGTACTTAGTTGCTAAGAAATAGTCGATCGAAATTACTTACATCTCGGATCAAAATCCTTTCCCACCACAAAAAAGCCCCATACTTTACAGTCTGGGGCTTTTTTATTCAGATACGGAGGAGGTGGGATTCGAACCCACGGTAAGTTGCCCTACACAGCATTTCCAGTGCTGCGCCATCGACCACTCGGCCACTCCTCCACAAACTAAGTGCGGATTTTAACGCTTGACTAGCATAGCCTAGACTTTTACCAACTGTCAACCGATAATAGCAATAGTGGCTGAAGATTAGTTTCCTGGTATCCCTTCAACCGCCCATATCAGCCACGTAGCCGCAAATCATGACTCGCAATTATCAGATCAAGATTTACAACCGCCAGACAGAGACATACCATCAAGTAACGGTGCCGAGCGATCGATATATCCTCCACAGTACCGAAGATTGTGGTCTCAAACTCCCCTTCTCCTGTCGCAATGGTGCCTGTACTGCCTGTGCCGTCCTAGTCAAATCTGGCAATCTCCACCAACCAGAAGCAATGGGACTCTCGCCCCATCTCCAAAGCCAAGGTTACGCGCTCCTCTGCGTCAGTTACGCCCTCTCCGACTTGGAAGTCGAAACCCAAGATGAAGATGAGGTCTATGAACTTCAATTTGGGCGGTATTTTGGCAAAGGTAAGGTGAAGCAGGGAATACCATTGGATGAGGGATAGTTGGGAGTTGGGAGTTGGGAGTTGGGATGAATTATGAGTCGTAGATTTAGATCTATGTGTGTGGGCGCGTCTGGGTTAGTATTTCTGGTTGGTTGTCAGGCACCACCGCCTAAGTATCCAGCAGTGCAGATTAGTCGCGTACTTAGCGGACAATCAGTAGAATGGATCGATAAATCACAGCAACCGCCAGTAATTCAACAGGGTAGATTGGTAGGAATCGACGCGCCAGATATGGGGCAAGAACCCTGGGGCAAGCAAGCAAAACAAAGATTGGAGGAACTAGTCAGCACAGTCGGTAAGGACAGCGTAGGCATCGAATTTGAGTCTCCAGAAGCCGATAAATACGGTCGTAAGTTTATCTACTTGTGGAAAGATGGTCAATTGCTCAATGAACAGCTACTTAAAGATGGTTATGTCTTAGTCAATATGCGGACTCCTAGCTCATTGGGTGCTAATGTCAGCGGTACCAAATATCGCGATCGATTTTTGCGTGGTAGTCAATATGCTCGAATTATGGGCGCAGGAATCTGGAACCCCTCACAGCCGATGCGGATGAGTCCATCTGAGTTTCGGAAGGAAGAACGGTAATTGGTGAATAGTGGATAGTTGGGGTTTAGAGTGAGATGATTAAGGTAATTGTCAAGCAATCTCAATCTAGAATAGATAGAATCAGTAACGATCATCCAAGAAACTAAAGTAGGGTAGGTTTAACAACAACTTAGCTATCCACTATCCACTATTCACTATCCACTATTTCCAGATGTTACTCAAATCAACAACCCGCCACATCCACATTTATACTGCTGAAGTAAAGAAAAATGAACTAATTCCTAGCGAACAAGTTCTGACCTTAGATGTCGATCCTGACAACGAACTTGTCTGGCGCGAAGATACACTGCGTAAGGTTTATGGACACTTTGATGATTTGGTTGAATCTTACAGTGGTGCCGATTTAACAGAATACAATCTGCGTCGAATCGGATCGGATCTAGAGCATTTTGTCAGATCCATGCTCCAAAACGGTGAAATCGGTTATAATCTCGACAGTAGAGTGTTAAATTACAGCATGGGTTTACCCCAAGTAGTCAGTAAAGCCACTGATTAATTCAGTTTTCTACTGCACTATTGTTTTTTCGACACCTCTATATCTCGTTTACTCAACTTTATATCTCCTATTCCCTCTTCTACAATCGTGTAAGTACGTAGTCGGGGGTAGTTTTTTTGGAGTTGGGAGCTAAGAGTTTGGAGTTTGGAGTTGGGAGAGAATATACATGCTTTATTTTGCCGACGGTTACAGGCTGGATGGCTAATTGGTTGTGAACGTCAATTAATTATCGATCGATCTAATCAAAGATCAGCCGATCTTATTCGACAGCAACCTCATTTCATTTCAATTTTCACCACCGACTTAACTGAATTCATCGCTGATTTTATGGCGGGATGTGGATTGGGCATTCCGATTTTTCTGTGCAATCCTCACTGGGGTGATACGGAGTGGGCACAAGTAGCAGAACTAACTAGTCAAGTAGATCCGCAGCAGCACCAAAATACGATCATGATTCCCACTGGCGGATCCTCTGGAGAGATCAAATTTGCCATCCA
>JANNBD010000462.1:0-10435 GCA_031385105.1 Chamaesiphon sp. OTE_78_metabat_374 | reverse complement strand
AGATCGATCGGAATTATCTGTAACTGGGAGTGGATAAATTAGCTGCGATCCTAAATTTAATTGTGAACTGGCAATCTGAATTTTTTGCTGCTGCTGTTGCAGATAGATCCGCGCAATTTGAAAAGAAAATGAGTAGGTATTTTGGGTTAGCAATCGATCGTCATCAAATATTGCTAATGTCGCCCGACGAACTGCACCATCAAGATCGGGTTCGTAGTCACCAAATCCGATTCGATCTGCTGTCAATCCTGAAGGCGATTTGAGCAGATCGGGTGGTAATACTTTTGCCAAACCGATTAGGTTTGAATGTTGTTGATAAGCTTTAATTAGCTGAGGATCGATCTTGTCATCGCGAATAATATCTACACCGATTACAGCAGGTTTCGCCGCAGCAATGAAATTAATTATTTTTGCTAAATTCTGGTCAGAAATACTACTTTTATTTGGCTGTTTATTTAGATCTGCTTCGTCGATTGTGACGATCGTTATTCGGTTATCGATCGCTTCAGTTGGACGCAGACTTAATAATCTATCGAATGCCAGTAGATCCCATTGTTTGGTTGCACCACTTTCCCGCAAACCCGCTGTTAGTAACAACGGAAGCAGCAAGTACCCCAAATAACGGATGTTTGGGCGGGTAAATTTAAGTAGATGCAAGGATGACATCGATTGAGATTAATCGGACATAATTTAGCTATGATTAGAGCGTCGCTCGTTTGGGCAATTGTTCAGAGTACCCATCTAATTATCTCATTTAGCCGATCGTGAGTATGACTAAAAGGATCGAATTTTGGCTAGTTACTGCTATTTTTACCGTTGGTGCAATTTTTGGATCTGGGTTAATTAATCCACGGATCGCAGTAGCGGCACCGACAAAAGAGCTAAAATCGATTGGCACCAGTGACAAATTAATCTTCTCTTTCAAAGGTGGCGAAAAGAAGCAGCAGCCCCGACTAGAGATGACAGGGAAGCGACGGACAAGAGTAGCTGGCAGTAGAGGCTGTGGGGTGGATATCGTCGCGCTGATGCCACGATCGAATCTCGGCGTAACCAGTTCGGCTAATCCCACTTTCTGGTTCTATTTGCCACCGAGCGATCTCGATTTGCAATCTCTGACATTTAGGGTATTTGGATTGCTGACGCAGACGGCAAGCCGTTCGGCAAATTCAACCGATTCAACTGAGCAAGAAATTTGGACGACGCAGCTACCACTAAAATCTCAAAAAGTTGCAACTGGATTATTACCAGTATCTTATCAAGGTCAACTTCTTGCTACAGGTACTTATCGCTGGGAATTTAGTTATCAACAAGTTGGTTGTAGCAATCCGCAAATTTTATCTGGTTATATTCAGAGGGAAACCTATCCTAACACAAGTACGATCAAACAATCACGCAGCCGATTACAATTTTATGCTGAAAATGGAATATGGCATGAGTTACTGACTGAACTAATCACACTCCGTCAAAAACAGTCAGGAAACATTCAATTAACGGCTGACTTTAGATCTTTGTTGTTTGAATCTGAAGATGTTAAATATATATTGTCAAGCGATCGATCTGCTGTCGATCGAGACTTAATGGAAAATATTGTTAATGCCCCACTGATAAATTGCTGTCAATTTGTTACGAGTAAATAATCATAGTGGATGATGAATATCTTAATTATTGACGATCACCCATTAATGTTGAGTAGTATCAAACTATTGGTACAAGCGCAATTTCCCAGTTCAGAAATAACAACGGTAGCTACTGCTATTAATGCGATCGCAGAATTAGCAGCTATCAATAAAAATTGGAAATTAGTACTTGCAGATCTGTCCATCCCCCAGCAGAGTGGTGACACCGCTAAATCAGAAATAGGGATAGATCTATTGAGAGAGATCATGAAACTATATCCAGATCTGAATCTGATGATCTACAGCAGTAGCGTCAAGGTGCTAGTGCAATTAAAACATCAAATCGACAACCATCAAGGTGGATTTACAATCGCTGATAAAGCTTTAGAATCATCAGAAGTACAGCGAAGAATGCAGTATGCGATCGAAGGTATAACTCTAACCAAAGAGATTAGAAAAGGGTTGGAACTAAAACCAGAATGGCTAAGTACATTGCAGCTAGCCGCTGAAGGATTACAGGATAAAGCAATTTCCGAACAGCTAAATGTAACTGAACGTGCAGTGCGCCATTATTGGACAAAGTTGCAAGATGTGTTGGAAGTTTATAATGATAATGTCAACTTGAGAGTATTGACATTGAAAAAGGCAAGAGAAGCAGGTTTGATTGATTGATTAAGCCTATCGACAAACAGTAAGACTAGTGCCGCTACAAACCCGACTGTCTTGTCGTTTTTTTATTCGGCGGCGTTTTTATTCGGGGGTTCCCCCCGAATAAAAAAACGCCAAGACGGGGGAACCCCCGTTGGCGGAGCCTCTCCCCCAGCGGCTCGCTCCGGTCGGGTTTCCCGACCATGGAAGCGAGACAAGACAGGAGAATAAAAACGCCGCTTTTCCAAAAAGTCGGGTTTGTGTCCTAACTAACATGCTTATCCAGTAATCACCGATTGATAGAGAGCATCGTACGCCTTTGCTGACTTATCCCAGCTAAAGTCAGTCTCCATGCCGCGTTGCTGGAGAGCTTGCCATTGGGGTTTGTAGTTAAAGCTTTCCCAGGCGCGTACCATACAAGTATAGAGATCTAGGGCTTCGTATCGATCGAAGCAATAGCCTGTACCCTTTTGATTCTGCGGATCGTGGTGAGTGACGGTATCTACTAAGCCACCTGTGCGGCGGACAATTGGCACACAGCCATAACGCATGGCTAACATTTGCGAGATGCCGCAAGGTTCAAACCGACTAGGCATCAGGAAAGCATCCGAGCCAGCATAAATCCGCCGTGACAGGGATTCGTTGTACATCAGGTAAGTTGCCATTCTGCCAGGATAGCGAGAGGCTAGTTCCCACAATTGGTTCTCATATTGGCGATCGCCAGTACCCAAGATGATAAACTGAGCATTGGTGTAAGCAAGAAATCGATCGAGTGTTTGGAGCATCAAATCTAGTCCCTTTTGCTCTACCAATCGCGACACCATCCCCACTGTAAAGACATCAGGATCGATCGTTAAGCCGATTTCTTTTTGCAGAGCGACTTTATTTGCGCTGCGATCTGCGATCGTTTTGGTAGTGTAGGTTTTAACTAGAGCTTTATCATTTGCCGGATCGTATACCTCGGTATCGATCCCATTGACAATTCCTGACAATCGCTCGCTAATAAACGATAACAAGCCCTCAATCTTCTCACCATACTCGATCGTCTTGATCTGAGCGGCATAAGTAGGCGAAACTGTATTAACTCGATCGGCAAATTGCACCGCCGCCGCCATCGTATTATGTCCTTGCATGTACCACGGGCACCAGGTGATTTTTTCCAGATACCATCGCCACGGCCCTTGATACGCTAAATTATGGATCGTGAAGATTGTACTAATATCGGGATCTTGGTGCATCCAAACGGGCAACATTCCAGTATGCCAATCATGGCAGTGGAGCACATTTGGCTTCCAATAATTCCAGCAGAACTCCGCCGCGCCATTAGCAAAAAATGTAAATCGCCAGTCCTCATCTTCGCCACCATAAATCCGCTGCGGATCGAAAACGGGATGTCCAAATAAGTACAGCGGCACATCTGTACCTGGCAACACTGTCTCATATACAGCAAAGTGATTGAACATCGCGTAGCCATTCCACACAGGCTCATAGGGAATATCTAATTTCCCCACCAATGAGCCATAATAGGGCATGAAAATTCGCACGTCATGTCCCATTTTACGCAGGAACTTGGGCAGCGCGCCGACGACATCAGCCATCCCCCCGACTTTGGCAATCGGTGCAGCTTCTGCGGCGACAAATAAGATTTTCATAGATATTTTTATATTTAGGTGCTAATCGTCGATTAATCAAAATCGCCTATCAGCAATCATACCAGCCATCTAGTCCCGAATTTTTTAGTCTTGATGTCCCAGATTATTAAAATATGCTAACCAATTAATAAAAGTGTCAACCAGATAACTTGGATTGGGTATGCTATTGAGATAAGCCTGTAGTGCTTGTCACAAATCTTAATGGAAATTCTCATCAAATTATCTTAAGCTAACTAAATTAGTTGGTATATATTCGGAAACTTTTTTAAAATGACTTCTAATCTAGCTACTAAACTCCGTGAGGGTACGAAAAAATCTCATAGCATGGCTGAGGGCACTGGCTTTATCGCCTGCTTTCTCAAAGGCACTGTTGAGAAAAAATCCTATCGTAAGCTAGTAAATAATCTTTACTTTGTCTATTCGGCGATGGAAGAGGAGATGCACAAGCATACCGACGATCCGATTCTATCTAAAATATTCTTCCCCGAACTCGATCGCAAAGCCGCGCTAGAGCAAGATTTAGCCTTCTATTACGGTGCTAATTGGAGAGAGCAAGTAGCTCCGTCTGAGGCTACTAAAAAGTATATCGCCCGCATTCATGAAATTGCCGATCGAGATCCAGCTCTGATGGTAGCGCACCTTTACACCCGCTACATGGGCGATCTCTCCGGTGGTCAAATTCTCAAGAAAATCGCAGTGAATGCCATGAATCTTCAGGATGGCGAAGGCACTGCTTTTTATGAGTTTGAGCAAATTACTGATGAGAAGGCGTTTAAAAATAATTATCGTCAAGTGATGAATGATTTACCGATCCCAGAAGCCAAGCTTGATGCAGTTGTCGATGAAGCCAATGCTGCTTTTGATATGAACATGGTAATGTTCAACGAATTGGAAGGCAATCTAATCAAGGCGATTGGGATTCAACTATTCAATCTTCTCACTCGCAAACGCAATCGCAACGACAGCGAACTCGCTACTGCTGATTAATTAGACTCCTTTTAAAAGTCAGGGGATAGATCTGTAGGTTGGGTTGAAGAATGAAACCCAACAAACCCGTCCAACCACTCAAACATTATTGGTGTGGTTGGGCGGGTTTGTTTTAATATTGCAGGTGAAAGCAAAAAACCTTAGCATAAACCAGCCCCTACAGATCCGTATTTTTATGCTTTACGTTCCCGACGTAATGTATAGAGCATCAACAAAATAAATAAACCAGTCCCTGCCAAGTATTTCACCGGACTGGGAATCACTTCCTGGGGTGAGAAAAAACCCTCAATTGCTCCGGCAATCAATAGCATCGGGAAAACTCCCATCACTAGCTGCGCTGCTTGCAAACCATAGATCCGCAGCGCATCCCGCCGTCGATACCTACCTGGAAATACCAGTCCCCGCGCAATCAATAACCCCGCGCCACCTGCAATAAAAATCGCAGGTAATTCTAATGCACCGTGGGGAAAAACAAATGCCCAGAATGGATAAGCCAAACCATTTTGCCCAACTAATGTCGCGACAGCACCAATCAGCAATCCATTGTAAAACAGAGCGTAGATTGTCCAAATTCCAGCGAGAATTCCGCCACCTACCATCCGAAAAGCAACTGTCAGGTTATTTATAGCAATGCTAGTAGCTGCAAAGGGTTCTGTGCCTAAAATTGACCCCATCCAGAGCTGACCTCGATCGCGTACCTTCTCGATCATACTCTCTGGCACAATCAGCGACATAAAACTCGCATCTTGCCAAGCAAACCACCAGGCAATCAGCCCACCGACTAGGAATAGCGCGAACGCAATTGCCGTATAGCCCCAAGTATCCCGTAAGACCTGTGGCAATCCCCATTGATAAAAATTTAACGCCTCCCTGAGTTCTTGTCGCCGAGAACCCCGATAAATCAAGCTATAGCCGCGTGTAGTCAAAGCCTGTAGCTCTTGAACGATCGTTTCACCAAGTTGATTGGTATTTGCCCGCGCCAAATCTGCCGCTACCGATCGATATAAACTAGCCAGAGTGCCAATCTCTTTCGCACTCAGCGACTTAATCCCCTGCTGTTCCGCCCGCTGGAGCAATCCATCAAATTCCTGCCACTGCCCCTGTCGTCGCGCAATCCAGCGTTGAATATTCATCTCATCCTACTCGCATGAATCGGGCGGTTATTTGTTAGGACTAGCTTCGCTTCGATACCTTTACCCTAGCCTTCCCCTTAGAAAGCTACAGTGTACACAGAAGTCTATTAGAGTTGATGCGGAGATCCATACCCCACCCAACCTCCCCTTTCCAAAGGGAGGAGCTAACTTATCAATGGGACTCTTGTCCCCTCCCCTTGGAAAGGGGAGGGTTAGGGTGGGGTCCAGATCCACGCATCCCTACAAGATCCCAAACAGATGCAATGGCCCACGCCCAGTAAAGATCTCTACGATCACTCCAATAAAGCCCAACATCGCCAACCGACCATTCCAAACTTCCGCCGCATTGGTTAGACCCATCTCCCATTTTTCTTGGGGATACATCTTGATCTTCTTCTTCATCTTGGTAACTCGATCAAGATCCAGACTAGGTGCTGCCGCAGCTCTGAGGACTAGATCGACCAGTGTTTGGATGAAAACGGGGTTTATATCCAGTGCAGGTACCCTGTTGAAGACGTGAATGCCCGCTTCTTCGGCAATCTCTCGATATTCGATATCGATTTCCTCTAGGGTTTCGATATGCTCGGAGACAAAGCTAATCGGGACGACGACTAGTTCATCAACGCCTTGATTGGCTAACTGAACGATCGCATCTTCAGTGTATGGTTGCAGCCATTCAACTGGCCCGACTTTACTTTGGTAGGCAAGGGAATGTTCATTCTTGCGCCCCAATGTCTGCATGATCAGTCTGGTACAATCCTCAATCTCGGACTGGTAGGGATCACCAGCTTCTTGAATATAGCTAACCGGGACACCGTGAGCACTGAAAAATACATGTGCTCGATCGGGATTTGGGCATTTATCGATTTCTTTGCCAATCAACTCGGTCATCGCTTGGAGATAACCAGGTTCTTGATACCAATCTGCAACAACGGTGTACTGTGCTGGCTGAAGTTCGGGGTTTTCTTTCCAAATTTTTTCGATCAGCCGAAAGCTCGAACCGCTGGTGCTAATCGAAAATTGGGGATATAGAGGGAGAATTACTAATTGCTCAATCCCATCTTTCTTGATCCGAGTCAGGGCATCTTCAGTAAATGGGTACCAGTAGCGCATCCCAATGTATACCTTTGCGTCTTCACCCTGAGCGATCAATTGCTGCTCTAAAGCTTGTGCTTGGGCTTCAGTAATTCGCCGCAGTGGTGAACCGCCACCAATTTTCTGATAGTTTGCCTGAGATTTCTTGGCGCGTGAAGTTGAGATAATCCAGGCTAAAGGCTTCTGGAGTGCTGCAATCGGAATCCGAATGATTTCGGGGTCGGAGAACAGGTTAAATAAGAACGGTCGCACATCCGATAATTGCTCCGGTCCACCCAAATTCAATAATAAAACCCCTAATCGACCCATAACGGCTGCACTTTCCCAGTATGTTGCAAATTCTTCACCAATATTAACAATTATATGAGTTTATCGATTGAATGTTGCGACGGTTAATACTTGATTTTGCTCACCATTAGTAAGCAGTGAGCGGTTTTTTAGCTAGGTTGATTACCTAGCTTAGATATTCATATTATATGGTGCATATCGCTCTTTTGCGTGATTTTCAACCTAAATCAACTCAGGATGCTCAAATTTTTGACTGAAGAGAGATTGCGATCGTCGAAAAATTAGTTAAGATGTGGTATGAGTCTTCAATACTTAGAAGTCTATGAAATCTATTCAAGCGGCTATAATGCTCATTGCTCTGGCTAGTGGATTGGAGCTGAGTCGAGCAGAATCTGTCCTGGGCTATGCTCCCAAAGTCCAAATCGAGCAGTTGAAACAGATACCGATCTTGGCTAGTCCCAATTTGCTGGAGAAGGCGGCAAGAAAGCAGGAACAAGAAGATTATTCCGGTGCAATTGCTGACTATACTGAGTTTCTCAATAATTATCCTGATGGCAAAGCCGCTCCCCTGGAGCACCGAGTGGAAGCTTATAGCAATCGTGGCTTTAGTAGAGCGATGCTCGACGATCTGACAGGTGCAATCAAGGATTTCGATCGAGCGATCGAGCTTGCCCCCAACAGTGCCGATGCTTATAATGCTAGGGGCAATGTCAATGCGATGGCTGGCAACCAAGCTCAATCGATTCGCGATTTTAATCGCGCGATTCGCTGCAATCGCAACTTCGCGGATGCTTATTATAACCGTGCTATCGGCAGACACGATCTTGGCGATCGTCTCGGTGCCAAAGTGGACTTCCACCAAGCTGCAAAATTATTTCAACAGCAGCAAGATCTCGGCGGCTACCACCAAGCACGAGAGTGGATCATTAAGCTGCGCTAGGTTTTGGGCTTGAGGAAGTAACAGGCTATAAATTAGCTGAAATCTAGCTGGTGGACAGTTCTCACCCTACGGCTATCTGTCTTATTTTGCTAAACCACTAAACCACTATCAACCTTAATCACCACCATCGTCATATCATCTCCATTTGCCCGATTATTGCCTGTGAAGGTATTTAGAGTGGAGACAATGAAGTCCAGAATGGCTTGGGAAGTTAGTTGCTGCTTGCAGGCGGTATGGACGGTTTGAATTAGATTTTCCTCGTTAAATCTTTCCCCATCCTGATTGGCGGCATCGGTGAAGCCATCCGTGTAATAAATAATCGTATCGCCCTGCTGGAGCTGGACATGGGCTTCCTCATAGTGGGAGTCTGCTTCTAGTCCAATCAAAGCTCCCTTGGTATCTAGCTGCAAAATTTGGTCTGTAGCTGCTTGCCAGTACAGTGGCGGATTGTGGGCAGCGTTGGTGTAGGTGAGAATGTTTGTGATGGGATCGTACTCAGAATAAAATAGCGTCACAAACCGACTGGAATTTTCGAGATCTTCAAACATCACCCGATTTAGGTGCTGGAGAATCCGTGCGGGGGAATGACCATTGAGAACTTCGGCGCGGAGCATCCCCCGCGTCATGGTCATAATCAGCCCAGCGGGGACACCTTTGCCCATCACATCACCAATTGTGATGCTCCATTTATTGGTGTTGTTAGGATTACTTTGCTTGTCGGTAATTAGATCGTAATTAGCTGGGATAAAATCATAATAATCTCCTCCGACATGATTAGCATTGAGATAGCAAGCGGCTATTTCTAATCCAGGAATATCTGGAAACTTTTTAGGCAGTAAGCGTTCTTGAATTTCAGCACCGATTTCTAATTCTCGATCGAGCCGTTCTTTCCGCCGTAATTCTACTGTTAACTCATCATTGTGAATTGCTACGGCAGTTTGATCAGCAACTAACTGTAATAGTTTCTGGCGATCTTCTGTCCACTCATAATCAGGATTTTGGGCAAACACATATAACCGTCCCCGTTCTCCAGCTCCCAATAAGATTGGCGTTCTAAAAACCTTGATTGGGTAGTCAATATCCAGCGCAACCCGACTCTCTAATTTTTCCCAAAAATCAGTGTGAAAACTAGTCTCTTTACCTTCAGATACATCTGTAAGGGTTTGAAAAATCGATCTTTCAATGCGCTGACGGAGATCGTCACAGTTGCCTTCACCTTGGCAGTGCAACTGCTGAATTTGCAATTGACCAGTTCTTTTGAATAGAATAATTGCCCCCCCTTCTGCATCAGTAACTCGTGTCACCATCAACGGAATTAGTTCTAAAAATTGATTGAGATTTTTAAAGCTTCGGAGTGCAAAACCTAGATTACTCAGTAGCTCATGGGTTTTCTTTTGTTGCCGATGGAGATGAGCAACCAATTCTTGGAGCGCAACTGCTGACATAACTTTCGGTTCATAATTCATACGGGGTAATGCCTAACCACTTAATAACGCCTCGACAAATTCATAGCTAGAAAATGGTCGTAAATCTTCGATTCCTTCGCCAGCACCGATGAACCGAATCGGTAAACCAAGTTGCTGAACTACTGCTAGTGCGACACCACCTTTGGCAGTACCATCGAGCTTAGTTAATACCACACCACTTAACTTAGCAGCTTCGGCAAATACTTGAGCTTGACGCAGACCGTTTTGTCCTAGAGTAGCATCAAGCACCAATAAAGATTCAACTTGAGCACCATTCGCCTGTTTATCGATGATTCGACGGACTTTACTCAACTCATCCATCAGATTTTTTTTGTTTTGCAATCTTCCGGCGGTATCGACTAATAGTAACTCAGTTCCTCGCGCTTGGGCAGCACTGATTGCATCATAGACAACGGCAGCAGGATCGGTATTTTGACCTGGGTTGGCGATGACTTCAATCCCACTCCGATCTCCCCAAACTTTGACCTGCTCGACAGCGGCGGCGCGGAAGGTATCGCCTGCGGCAATTAAACATTGATAACCCGATGATTTGGTCATGTGCGCGAGCTTGCCGATGGTGGTAGTTTTACCCACTCCATTGACTCCGACT
>JANNBD010000460.1:0-5242 GCA_031385105.1 Chamaesiphon sp. OTE_78_metabat_374 | reverse complement strand
ACCGGGACGACATTTATGTCATTCAATCTCAATCAAGGTGAGCGAGATGGTAAACCACTAGTAGATCCAATCAAATCTCGCTGGTTTAATAACGTTAAATTTCGACAAGCGATCGCCTATAGTATCAATCGTCAGCGGATGATTAATAATATCTATCGCGGCTTGGGTGCGCCCCAAGATTCACCCATTTCCGTGCCTAGTCCCTATTACTTATCCCGCGCCCAGGGACTACCTGGATATGATTACAATCCGCAGCAAGCGAAAAGCTTATTTACCGCCGCAGGGTTTAAATATAACGAGCAGAACAAATTGATTGACGACCAAGGAAATCTAGTTAGATTTACACTGCTCACAAATTCTGGCAATAAAATTAGAGAAGCATTGGGCACTCAAGTCAAACAAGATCTAGCTCTAATTGGGATTGATGTCGATTTTACACCAATTGCTTTTAGCCTGTTGATTGATAAAGTTGATAATTCGCTCCAATGGGATAGTTTAATTCTTGGTTTTACAGGCGGAGTCGAACCAAATGATGGTGCTAATTTCTGGTCTGTAGACGGTGGTTCTCATCTATTTAATCTCAAACCTCAAGTTGGGAAACCTCAACTTACCGATCGGAAAATTGCTGACTGGGAACAGAAAATTGACAATCTATATATTCAAGCAGCTCAAGAATTAAATGAGGCTAAACGTCGAGAAATCTATATCGAAACGCAGAAAATTACCCAAGAATATTTACCATGTATCTATCTAGTCAATGCCTTATCGTTTTCGGCGATCAAAAATCAAGTCAAAGGGATTGACTATTCGCCAATTAATGGCGCATTCTGGAATCTTTATGAGTTAAAGATTAGCACAGAATAAACACATATCTTATCAGGAAATCTGCTTAATCTGGTTTTGTAAGAACTTCGCCCATTCAGATGCCATTGGAATTTCTGTAAACGGAATTTCAATTGGTTCTGCTGGCTCGACGAACTGAAACTGGAGCTTGATTTTCTTGCCCCGATTGGGCAAATCATCCAAATTAATTGGCCGATCATCGACGACTAATTGAACTTGCTTGACTCGATCGAGACTAAATGTTTGAATATTCTTAACCTCTTGCTTGTGCGGTTGCCCCCAACTAAGCTCGCGATCCTTGAGTCCCATCACTGCATAGATATCATACTTGTATCGATCGAATCCCACTGCCCAGCGCTTGTAAGCCTCTAGCTTCTGATACTCATTAGCACCCGCTCTCGCCAACCAAATAAATGCTCCAAGTAACGGGAGCCACATCAAACCACGTTCCATAATTAATAGGGGGAGAGGGTAGCGAATCAAGACAGAAAGTAGAAACTAGGCTACTTATTCTAAAAGCAGTATCCTATTAAATATAACTTTATATAAATTTTCATGAAATGTATTATCCACCGTCGCGCTGAGTTTGCGGCTAGTCATCGGTACTGGTTGCCAGAGCTGAGTGAAGCGGAAAACCAAGCTGCATTTGGCCTGTGTGCCCAGCCCAAAGGACATGGACACAACTACGTGCTGTACATCTCACTCTATGGCGATATCGATGACTATGGGATGGTGCTAAACCTTTCTGATGTCAAACACGTTATCAAAAAAGAAGTCACAGGGCAACTTGACTACAGTTTCCTCAATGACGTGTGGTCAGAATTTCAGACAACCCTGCCCACTACCGAAAATATTGCCCGAATCATCTGGCAGAAATTAGCCCCACATTTTCCGCTCGTCCGCATTCAGCTATTTGAACATCCCGAACTCTTCGCAGAATATACAGGTAAAGATATGCAAGCTTCCCTCACCATTGGTACTCACTTTAGCGCGGCTCACCGTCTAGCCCTAGACAGTCTCACTCTCGAACAAAACAGTGAGATCTATGGCAAATGTGCGCGAGTCAATGGACACGGACACAACTATCATCTCGAAGTTACCGTCACAGGCGAAATCGATACCCGCACTGGGATGATCGTCGATTTAGTCAAACTTCAGCAGCTAGTTGATGAATACGCCGTTCAGCCCCTAGATCACACTTTCTTAAACAAAGACATCCCGTATTTTGCCAAAGTCGTCCCCACCGCTGAAAATATTGCCGTCTACATCGGACACCTCATCGAACAACCCATTCACGACATTGGCGCACAGCTTCACAAAGTCAAGCTAATCGAGAGTCCCAACAACTCTTGTGAACTGCTGTGGAGTCAAGATTTCAGCAAAGTGGAAACTCGTCAATTGGAGTTAGTAGCTTAGGAACTAGACTTTAGGCTTTAGACGTTGGGCTTTAGGTGCGTAATTTCCGATCCCTAATCCCTAAAGCCTAATCCCTAAAGCCTAATCCCTAACCCCTGTATTGCGATAAGTAACAATTTTCTAAACTTATTGGGTCGATCGAGTGTCTGGCGATGCTCGATTATAATTGGTGGGTAAGTCTAGATACATGGCGCAGATAATCTGTTGTAGCTGATATCGATTTCATTGGTGATGAAGCTAGGATCCAAATTTTAGGTAATTATCCTACACTTAGATTGGTTCTACCCTATGATCCTCTGGCTGCACCTGATAAAATCGGCAAGAGCGTTTGTGTGAGATCATTCTTTTAACGCAACTCGACTGCTATTTGCTAGCCCTACCAATTTTGAAATAAGGATTAATCAACCCATGAGCGATACACCAGAAGCTACTCAAACCGCCGAGACTGTAACTATCGACATCCCAGCAAATCCCTTAGGACTGAACACTGCTACAAGCGGTTCGATCTCGAAAGTTTCACCAGATCTATCTACAGCTAGCTTGCCTGATGGAGTCAGACAGGTGCTGGACGTTGTAGCCGAGCTACCAGCCTATGCAACGCAAATTTATACCAACAACAAAAGTTTGGTTACGAGCATCGGTCTAATCGTGGGTTTGATTGTGGGAGTCAAGCTGACTCTAGCAATCCTATCGGCAATCAATGAAATTCCCCTGTTAGCACCTACCTTTGAGTTGGTAGGAATTGGATATACTAGCTGGTTTGTTTACCGTTATCTACTCCAAGCTTCGACTCGGAAGGAACTAACTGACGAGATTGATAATTTCAAGTCAGAAGTCTTAGGCAAAGGCAAGAAAGCCTAGATTGAAGGTCTAAACATGTTTTAGCCAACCTGTAAACCACCGAATCGATTCGGTGGTTTTTTATTAACCCTGAGCTGTCAGCCACAATCCAATCAAAACAATAATAGTAAAAATTAATGCGATCGAGCTAAATCCATTATCCTTGGTGTTAACCTGACTGAGATCCACAGGCGCATAGATTTCATCGATCGATTTCACTTTCGCCTTCACTGTTGAGGGTAAAATTGGCATCTTGCTGACTGGGACTTTACCTTCAGCATCTTCAATCTGAGACAGATCGGGAATTTTGATCAACCACTCATCTCGCCGTGTCAATTCTGGAGCCTGCATAATATACAGCATCCGTTTACTGGCTTGGCGAGTATCCAAATTGGGATGCCCAGACAACTTTTGACACAAAGCTTTTGCCTCAGGAATTTGCCCCGTTGCTTCGTATGCTGTCGCCAACCACACCTGGATCTCACCACCAATTTTGGTATTCGGCTGGACTTGAGCCAGAGCCGCCAAAAAACAGCTCACAGCTTGGCGATATTCACCCCGCTCGAAAGAAATTTGCCCAGATTGATAATTAGTATCGAACGTCCCGACTTGCTATGGGGAGTTGGGGGACTGGGAGACGGGGGAACGGGGGGACTGGGGGACTGGGGGACTGGGAATAATTTATTTAGCATTCACGATTCACCATCCACTATCCACTAAACCCTAGATCCCGAAGAAACAATCATTGACCCTGTACCATTATCGGTGAAAATTTCTAGTAGCAGGGAGTGAGATAATCTGCCATCGATAATGTGAGCAGCTTTAACTCCTTGGGCGAGAGAGCGAATGCAACAACTCAGCTTGGGAATCATCCCGCCGCTGACGGTTCCATCATCAATCAATGCCCGTGCGCCTGGAATATCCAACTGGCGGATCAAAGTAGTCGGATCCTTGAAATCCCGCATCAAGCCTGGAGTATCCGTCATCAGAATTAGTTTTTCGGCTCCCAATGCAGCCGCAATTTCACCTGCGACGGTATCCGCATTAATATTATAAGCCTGTCCATTTTCATCAGCAGCAACACTAGAGACAACTGGAATATAGCCACTCTTTACCAAAGTATTGAGAATATCCACGTTGATATTACTCACCTCGCCCACAAATCCAATTCCTTCCCGCCCATCAGGACGGGCGGTAATCAAGTTACCATCCTTGCCACACAGCCCAACTGCTTTAGCACCAGCTTGATTAATCAACGAAACGATTTCCTTATTAACTCGTCCAACTAGTACCATCTCAACCACATCCATCGTCGCGGCATCCGTAACTCGCAAACCATCTTTGAATTGCGGTTCGATCCCGATTTTTCCCAGCCAGCTATTGATTTCGGGGCCACCGCCATGCACCAACACGGGTCGAATTCCCACGCAGGACATAAACACCAAATCTCGAATCACTCCTTCCTTCAAACTACCGTCTTTCATTGCAGCACCGCCATATTTGACGACGACGGTACGTCCGGCGAATTTTTGGATATAAGGCAAGGCTTCACTGAGAACCCGCACGCGGGTGGCATCTTCGTTGGAATGAGTCATTTTTTAGGCTTTAGGCTTTAGAGATTAGGCTTTAGGGGAAGAAATTAGAAATTAACTGAAAGTCAAAAGTCCAAAGCCCAACTCCTAAAGCCGAGTGATTTGTATTGATCGCCAATATCTTACCAGTTTAGGTTGTGGCTATATTGATCGAGTTTGATGAAGACTTCAACGTATCCCGTGCTGTCTGATGTTTTTTGTCGATTGGATAACCCTTCCAACTAGCTCCGCAGCTTCTTGTTAATCCACGATAAATTTGACGTAAATAAAAATTGACGTACAATAAAAGGTGTCGATCGAGCAATATTTTCATAAAACCAAATCCTGGCGGGCAGTTAGCAGCAGATGAAGTATTGGGACGCGATAAACTAATCGCCAGACTGTGGCAGGTGTTGGAGCGACAGAGTTTGCTGTTGACGGCAGAGCGACGGATGGGAAAAACGAGTGTGATCAAGAAAATGACAGCACAGCCCTTACCGCAGATGTTGGTGAAATTTCGTGATTTGGAAGGTTTGCGAACACCGTTAGAATTTGTCGAGGCAGTGTTGCAC
>JANNBD010000279.1:0-15626 GCA_031385105.1 Chamaesiphon sp. OTE_78_metabat_374 | reverse complement strand
GTTGAAAATACTAGCCCTCAAGCTGGTATTTTCAACGCGCAAGTCTAACTTGTAGCTGATGATATCGTCGGTTAAAAGCGCAGGTGTGTTATTGTTACTTGCACCAGTACGAGTCAACAGGACAGTTGCTAGTGCTGCGTTTTGGACTGTCGAACCGATTGTACCTTTTAAGATCGCGCTACTTTCGCTTTGACCATTGACTGGTGAGCCACCTTCGGTATAAACATCATCAAAAGCACCACTTGTCGCTTTTGGTTGGCTGATGTCATCGCTAGGTGAGTTACCTAATCTAACGTCAATCGAACTACCAGTGCCGGAATTGACAGTAATCCCAACCCGAACGAGGACGGTACCATTGACAGGAGTTGAGACTGTATCCAATCCACCTGTTGGCACACCTGTCCAAGTTAGGCCACCATCAGTACTATACTCGACTGGGCTTGGGTTAGTCGCTAGATTATTGAGAGTAGCAGTACCTGGGCCAGTGATTGTGACTACACCAGGAATGTGGAACTGAGTTGGGCTGTTACCAACGTTGGTAATAGTGTAGTTGTAGTAAAGTTTCTCGCCAGGAGTGATAGTTACAGTGGCTGCGCCAGTAGCAGATGTAATCGAGCCAGATGTCAAAGTGATACCGGAGACTTCGGCAACGGTGACGGTTACTTTGTTAGAAGTAGCATCGATGACTGTACCAGGCGCAGTCGGATCTTCATAAGTCGCATTCGCAGTGTTATCAATAGCGGTAGTTGCAGCAGTACCAGCAGCTAATGCTAATGGTGATAACTGTAATAGACCACCACTCATTAATAGGGTGGCAACGAGAGAGCGTGAGTATTTCATTTAGTGTGATATCTAGTATTGTTTACCCTTACGGGAGAAAATCGGGGTGTCAGACATCAGCTCCGTAGCGATGTATATCTGAGCACATTGGTCTACAAATACATAGTTCACACAAATCCACCCAAAACCATCACGTTTTTAGTTGTTTTTTCAAAGTTCAGTATATCTATCAGAATTGATCGAATGTAACTGGGGAAAACAGGGCGAAGTCCTGTACAAATACGGATTAAAAAATAGTAGCATTAAGATTATTTTGTCATAATTGAATAATCGATTACCTACGGTAGGCTACGCCAACAATCGATCACGTATATTTACTGAGTAACTAAATAGTTATTGGAATACGTTAGCTCTTAGCTACTAAATATTTATCCAGAAGATGTGTGTAACGATCTAATCCATATTCTTTAACTTAAGTCAAATCATTTAAACCTAGTTTCTAGATCATGTTTGTGTTGTGATCTCGATGTGGCAAAGCCAACGCTACACGAACGAGGGTCTTTTTAAATTTCAGTTGTTCCGTGTTTTCACGGTTTGTATTTCTCTAGATTGGCAATATATTTGGTGAGTAGATACACACTTGTCTCTTACCGATCCTCAGATCGATGACTAGATCTTAAATAAGCTCTAGACGGCTGACAGCGTTCACCCTAGCAAATATTTGATGTGTAGTTTCTATCTAAAAGGTAGGCATAAGTTTAATTCCAACAGTGCTACATTTCAGCAAAATATTTATGTACAGAGGAGAAAAACTCTTGTATTTGATATATTTTTATGTAAGCATTACAAAAAGTTTCAAACACTCATAATGATTAGAAAGGTAGATCGTTTCTAATTTAGGGTCTTCACAATCTGCTGAAATTAACTGACAACGGTGATGGTTGAATTTGTAGCGTCGTGCAGGATTGACTTAGATCTCGATTCTCTTTCTCTTCGAGACGCTCCGCGAACAGAGACGCTATGCGAACGACACCAGTTCAACTACCATTTTCCGCACTGCTATGAAATCTTTTTTATCCTCCCGCCGCCAGATTGATCGACACGCCAACTATCGACAAAAATCTAACTGGTCGATCTCGGTACTTCGTCAAAAGCTCCTCACATTATCTGGTGCCACCCTAACTACAGTCCTGCTGCTAAATGGATCAGGATCAGCGCAAGCTGAAGGTAGCAAAGAACTTACTACCAATGGTGGAAATCGAGCTCATATGACCTACTCCAGCACAGCACTCTCTTTCGGTATACTCGATCGCACCACCATATACGTTTATGCAGAAGCGGGAGAGACTATTAACTTAGGTTCGAGTGCTAATAACATCGGTATTGGCAAAATTCAATACACAAAACCGGACGGCTCAACGGTTGGTACTTGCCCTCTTAGCAATACGACTGGTCGTATTGTTGACCGCAGCCAAGAAGTTGCTGGCCCTTTGCCCTCTATAGGGGGATATACGCCATGTACTGTTACTGTAGGTCCTAGCGAATCAGGCATCTGGAAAATTGATTTTGTAAGTCCTACCCCTACCGGAACTGGTGTACCAGCGAATATCAGTGCCGCAGCAAATTGGCCAGCTCAGGTAGTAGGACAGAACGTTATCACAGCTTGGGATGTTACCGTCACCCAAGGTACCACTATTAAGACTGGACGTGCCTACACCAATTACTTTTCAGGGTATATAAATGCCTTTTCTGATAATTCTTTTTTTGGCATTTTTTATGTCGTCACTCGTGATGGCTACCGTTACAAAGTCCAGGCTAATGGACTCGATCCAGCTAAGTTTATCTTTTTCTCAGATAACAAAGGAGTATTCACTACTGCGGATGACAAGCCAACTTATCGCTCTTTTGACTTACCTTTACTAGCTGCTAACAACTTCAGAAATCCCAATACGCCTGATAGTTCTACTAGTTACACAAATAAACTATTTTTCAACCCGATCGATTCCTCTATTCCTAGTTCAGTTAATTCTGGGGGTACTACTTGGCTAAATCCACCAATAGCAGCACCACCACCACCAAGTATTATCAGTCTAGTTGGGACTGAAGGTACGCCCAATCAGATCGGCCAAAACTTGGGTGGTATTTTTAAGTTTACTAGCTCTGACTCGACCAATAAACCTTATCAAATTATTTTAGACTTGAATAAGAATAACACTTTTGGCGATGGTAATGACCGTACACTAGTCGGTACGGCTACCCCAGGTGTTAATTTAGTGAATTGGGATGGGAAAGATGGCTCTGGAGTCATTTTCACAGCCCAATCCACAACCATCAAAGCGGCAGTTGCTATTCTAGGTGGCGAAGTCCACTTTCCTTTACTTGATGCCGAAAGCAATAAGAATGGATTTATCTTTACACGCTTGAATGGTCCTATTAGCGGAGTGGTTGTTTCACCATCATTTAATGCCGATCGAATTTATTACAACGACTCTGCACCGATGAAAGGTAATGGTGGAACAACTAGTACTAACGCAACACCTCCCAATCCAGCTAATGCGACTGGGGGTGTCGATAGTAGTACTGGTGAGCATAAATGGGGTAATAGCAGTGGAACTGGATTTGGGAATTCAACTATCATCGATACCTGGGCGTATGCTCCAGAATTTGCACTGACTACGCTGGATATTATCGTTAAAGCGGCTGACTTACAGATCTCCAAAAATCTGGTGGGGTCACTAATCGCAGGTCAGACGACGACCTATCGGATCGATGTCACCAATGCTAATACTCCTGCTGTGGGTAGCATCAATGATGTTGTTGGCGCAACAGTTCAAGATGTGTTCCCCGCTGCTTTTCTCAATCCAAAAGTTGTTTCTTGTCAAGTTATTACTGGTACGGGCAATTGCGGCACCTATGGATTTACTGGTAATACTTTCAATGCCACAGTAGATCTCAATAGTGGTTCTACCCTGCGTTTTGAGGTTCAAGCAACCTTATCTGCCACTGCCACGGGCACGATTACCAATAGTGCCACCGTAAGTAGAACCAAGGATATTGGCGATCCCGTCAATCAAGATGGATTAGGTGGCACGATTAATCCCAGTGAAACTGCCACGGCTACTACGAGTGTTGCGCCTACGTCAGGAAATGCTAATGTGCTGCTAGTCAAGCGGATTACGGCAATTAATGAGATACCGATTAATACTTACAAGGATGACACCTTGTCACCCAAAGCGGCTGAGGACAATAATGCCAAGTGGCCGACTCCCTTAAATACTAATTCCAGCCAAGGTGATACAACGATTAGTAGCTTCTTGCGCGGAACAATCAATGCTGGCATCGTGAAATCTGGAGACAGGATCGAGTACACGATTTATTTCTTAAACAGCGGCAACTTAGATGCTAGTGGAGTAAGAATTTGCGATTTGATTACCGCAAACCAAGCATTTAAGACCGACACATATGGCGTAGGTAAAGACATTCAAGTCCAAATTGGCACTGAGCCAACGATCTTGGATCTGACCGCCGCAAACGATGGTACCGATCGCGCTCAAGTATATGCAGCAAATGCATCAGTACCAACTGCTTGTAATCTCAAAACTGCTAATGGAACAAATCGGACTGTTGATATTAGTCTCACAGGTGCTGTTGGCACAGGGCTACCCAACTTAACGGTTTTACCAGGATCGAGTGCGGCTGGAACACCAAATAACTCTTATGGCTTTGTGCGGTTTACTACGATTGCACCCTAGAGAACTGACCGCCAATCCACCCTCATTTACCTTGTTTTTCTATGTCTTCTTATTTGCCACGACAACAAGCCAGTGCTAGCTTTCTTCAAAAAGAGAAACGAAGCAATTTTTGCTATCACTATAGTATGGCAATTATCCTTGGGATAATTAGCCACAACCTATTTTGGATGCCACGGGTAGTAGCTCAAGCTGTCTTAGCTGGGGATCCGATTACGAACCAAGCTACAGGAAGTTTTGTCGATTCGGCTAATGGGGGTTCAACAAATATTGAGTCGAATATCGTTAGTGTCATCGTCGCCGAAGTAGCGGGGATTACTATCACCGCAGCTAGTACACCTAATGCCATTGTTGGGGCTACCACCAACTTTGACTTCAAGATCCAAAACGTCGGTAACGACCCGACCAAATTCTTTCTTCCACAAGCTCCCTCTAGTATTAGCGTCGGCAGTACAGCCGCCCCTTTACAGATAGTTGGTTATATTCCCGCAGGTGGTGCTCAGATCGTGCTAGCCACACCGATTGTTGTTACTAGCACGACTGGATCGAGTACTGGGGATCTCTCAGACCCCACACTAGGAGGCAATACGACACTTGGATCGATTCCCGCTGGTGCCGCGATCGTCGTCCGCTTTGCTGTAGTAAGCACCGCAACGGTTGGCTCTCAGATCTCCGTCACTCTTGGTAATACCACCGATCAACCAAGTAACAGCAATACGCCATATATTGTCGGTGCAAATGGAACCATCGGCACTAGTAATGATGTCTACACGGTCGATAATGCGGATGGATCGATCGTCGGTGAAACCGGAGGTATCCCTGTCAATGGAGGGACATCCAACAGTCAAGAAGCGAGTGCGACTCAGACAGTAACAGTAAGCACACCGATCTCTGTGAGTGGAACTGTGTTTAGAGATGCTGATGCTGACGTGACTATCAATGGGAGTGATATGGGCACAAATGCTGGGTCAGTGAACCTGACTATTTATGCGATCGATACTGCTGACAAAGTAGTAGATAAAGCCACTGTTGATGCGAATGGTAATTATACTCTCGCGAATGTCCCTGCCAATGCCAGTGTGAAACTGCGACTTTCTAATGATGCCAGTTTTGCGATCGATTCAATCGCACCTACCGCCCCCAGCTTACCAGGTGGCTGGTTCCATACTGGCAAAAACCTCAACGGCACGATCGATGGCACGATCGCTACTTTAGGTGATATTGCGCTCAATACCACCACCACCAACCTGACCGCCCAAAACTTCGGTATTCGCCAAAGCTACGTTCTCCCAGCCCCACCCGTCCCGACCACCTGTAGTGCCAACTTTACTACCAACTTAAATACAGGTGTGAGTGCATCCGGCGGGCAGTTAGCAGTTGGAGATAATGATTTAAACTGGACAGCAGAGTGGCTAAATGGCCCCGCAACTGGGACGGCGACACCTTATTCCCTACCACGCCCAGTTGGGATCCTGCCTGCTGTCGTGACAGGCAACCTTGCCCCTGGTGCTTGGGTAGCTGAACCCACTAACGCTCGGTGGATTAGCTACCCATTTCGGCTACCCTTCAACGGCAACGGCAACCATACCGATGCTGACTTGGATGGAGTACCAAATGAAGCAACTGGTTCTGGGACAAATACCACAGATACGGTGCGGCTAAAATTCACCGCGAAGCTCACATTACCCAGTAATGCTAGCTCAGTCGCGATTTCTCTACCTGTAGGAGTGTCAGTTGATAATCGGTTTGTTAGTCTCAAGGTCAATAATACAGAAAATCTCGTCCCGATTCCAGTCCAAGATCCCTCTGCAACAGATTACAACTCCATCCAGTCAGTTAATATCCAAAACGGATGGCTGCCCGGTGAAAACACGATCGAAATTATCCTTGATTCAGGGCCGAATCTAGCTGGCTTCTTTCTTGCCGTTCAAGCAACGACGACTCAGATTTGTCCTAGCAATAATCCCAACCTACTCCTCGTCAAACGCATTACCGCAATTAATGGTGCGACGACGATCACCAGCGGCGGTGATAACCTCGCAATATACAAGGATGAAACTAGCAACCCCTATGATGATAATGTCGTTACCAGTCCAGCTCTGACCCCTCCAGACACGGATAAGTGGCCTGTGTCAAATGGCTCTCCATTTATGATTGGCGGCACTAATGGTGGCAATGTTAAACCCAAAGACTCGATCGACTACACTATTTATTTCCTCTCGACTGGCGACAGTGCTGCCAAAAGTGTATTATTCTGTGATCGAGTCCCCGCCAATGTAACTTTTAATCCCAATACTTTTACCAACACTACTGCCAATCCTAGTGGTGTTGCACGCGGTATCGCTGTCAGTAGCGGTGATACCTTAAATTATTACTCCAATATTGGTGGTGATGATATCGCCCAATACTTCCCCCCAGGAATCGAACCCAGCACTATTTATCCAAATATTAGTTGCGGCAAGGATGCTACTAGTCAAAGCCTCCCTAACAATAACGGTGCTGTCGTCGTCAATCTGGGCAATCGCCCACAGGCAACTGGCACAAAAGCAACCGACGATGCTGCTGGTGCCTATGGATTTGTCAGATTTCAAGGTCTGGTGAAATAAACATAATTGGGGTAGGGGTGATTAATGAATTACTCCTACCCTAATTGTTACTGTAATCGGAATACGTGATCGATGATTTTTGAACCAGTCCACTTGTCCCAAAACATCCACTCGCGGCGACTCTGACGACATAGCCGCTTAATTTACCTCGATCTCGCAGGTTATCTAGCATTTAGTAATGTTTCGATCGAGGCGACTAGTTGACTGAGTTTAACAGGTTTGCTCATGTACTGATTGGCTCCAGCATCGAGGCATTTTTGACGATCGTTGGGCATCGCTAGGGCGGTTAAGGCAATGATCTGGATATTCGCATAGTCAGGGAGCTGACGAATTCGCTTAGTCGCTTCAAAACCGTCCATTCCGGGCATCTGAATATCCATCAAAATGATGTCAGGCAGATAAGTATCAACCAATCCATTGGCACAGTCTTCTAAGATAGAAATCGCTTGCTGTCCATTTGTAGCCACAATTAGTCGATAACCACGACTCTCCAGATAAGTAGTCATCGTCTCAATATTGCCCTCATCATCTTCTACCAACAAGATCGAGGTTTGAGATCGAACCACCATTGCCGCAGCATCAGTATTTAGCTCGATCGGATACACGAATGGCGATGACGGGGCAACCGCAATCTCTTCACCAGGACAGAATGGCAAGCTGACCGTAAAACAACTGCCCCGATCCACTTCACTCTGGACTGAAACTGTACCGCCATGCATTTCGACAATCCGCTTGACCAATGATAGTCCCAGTCCTGTCCCCGCATACTGACGACTCAGACTGCTATCAATTTGGACGAAGGATTGAAACAGCTTATCCATATTTTCGGGGGCAATCCCAATTCCGGTATCAACGATCGAGAAGGTGATTTGCTGTTGTGCTGGTGATGTTCCAGTCTCGCGCGCTCTCAATTCATCAACAATTCGCACATCCAACACAATCTCCCCTCCTTCCGGCGTAAATTTGACCGCATTGCTGAGTAAATTGATCAAGACTTGTCGAAAGCGGAGATCGTCTACCCGAATATTTAGATATTTGAGCTGTTCGGGTAGTTGGGTACTTAGGCGAATTTGCCGTTTGAGGGCAAGTTCTTTGATAAACAAAGTACTATTTTGACAAATAGATTGAATCGAGACATCGCTCGGTTCGATCTGAAATTTGTTAGCTTCGATCTTAGACAGATCGAGAATATCATTGATTAAAGCCAGTAGATGTTTGCCGCTCCTTTCAATAGTTGCAATCGACTTTTGTTGTCGATCGTTAATATTACCAAAGACGGCATCTTGCAAGCTTTCGGACATACCTAAAATGGCATTAAGTGGCGTACGAAGTTCGTGACTCATACTCGCCAAAAACTCATCCTTGAGTCGGGTGGCACGAGCAAGTTCTTGGTTAGAAATCGCCAGTTCTTGGTTACTTTCTAGCAATCGTGTTTCTGCTTGCTGTCGTTCTGTCAATTCTTGCTGTAACTGCTCAAACAAATTTGCCTGATGAATCGCGATCGCTAGTTGGTCGGCAATTTGTTGGAGTAATTTAGCTTCAGCATCCTGCCAGCGGCGTTGGGAGCTACAGGAATGAACACTGAGCAACCCCCATAAATGAGGCTCATCCCAGGTATCAATATCGATATTGGTGTTACTATTTCCAGACAGGAGTAGAATTGGCACGACAATTTTAGACTTGACATGGATTTCGTCGATATATTCTTGCAAAGATATCGACCAGGGATCCTGCTGGAAATCGACAACAATATTGGTGTTACCAGCTAAGTAAAATTCATATTCTGCCTGGCTTAATTGGGCATCTTCCCAATTTCTCATCATGACACTAGGATATTCTAGCGATACAACTTCTTCGACAGCTCGAAGATGAAGATCGGTAGATACGCTAAAAATAGCTACCCGATCGACCATCATTAGTTCCTTAACTTGGGCAGTTGCCGTTGCCAGAATTTCTTCTACTTTCAACGAATTGCGAATTTGCTGGGCAATCGATCCTAATGTTTGCTGCTGTCTGAGCTGGAGGGCGATCGCCTCTTCCGCCCGCCAGCGGATCTCAAGTTCGATCTGGACTTTTTCATACAGGGTAGCTTGTTGAATGCCAATGCCGATCTGTTCGGCAATTTGTTTGACAAAATTAATCTCGCTCTCTTGCCAAGATCGATCTGCCGTACAGTGATGGATACACAACAATCCCCACAAGTTCGGGCCATTGAGCAATGGTAAAACTAAATTTGCCTGGACCTGAAATTTTGTCAAAAATTGAACCTCACCATCTAGCAGTCCAGCCTGACGGATATCTTCGAGCACATTGATTTTACCTTGTTGATAAAACTGTCCTAATCTTGCGCCAAAATCAGGATCGTGGATTTGAACCCCCAAAATAGATTCCAATCGACGATCGACAGATTCAGCTACGAATTCACCCCGATCAAAGTTTTTATCAGCATTAAATTTGAAGACTCCGACTCGATCGGTTTCCATAAATTGGCGGATCTCCCGCACCGCTGTCTCAAAAATAGTCTTGAGATCTAGCGATCTCCGAATCCGTTGGGTGATTTCTCGCAGGACTAATTCCCGCTCTGCTTGTTGACAAATTAATGCTTCGTTCTGTTGGCGGAGCATTTCATCACGCTTGGCTGCTGTGATATCAAAGTTGATCCCAATCATGCTGTATGAGCAGTTTTGTCTCACCTTTTCTACCAAACCATAGGCTTTGATAAAATGAATACTACCATCGGGATGGATGACTCGAAATTCTGTGTCGAAATCTGTTTGGTCTGAGAGCGATTGCTCAATTAGAGCTGCGGTAACAGCGCGATCTGCTGGATGGATGATATTGAGCCAAAAAGAGTAAGCTTCGTGATCTGAAGATTTTGTTTGCCCATATAATTCATACATCCGATCGTCCCAAATCAGACAATCTCGCATAATGTCCCACTCCCAACAGCCAACTGCTCCAGACTTGAGTGATAAAGACAACCGTTCGGATAGTCTGTTTAATTTAATTTCTGTATCTTTGCGATCGGTAATGTCTTGATAGGTGCCCAGTACCCCGATCGTGTCACCATTGATATTCCGCAAGGGGATTTTGTTTGTTTCAACCCATCGGGAATTGCCATCTGCTCTGGTCTGAATTTCGATCATCCCCAATCTTGCCAAGCCTGAATCGATCACTTGCCGATCCTCGGCACGGAAAGCAGCTCCTTCAACTTTGCTCCAAGGCAGGTCGTCGTCAGTCATCCCCACGATCTGTTCGGGTGAGAGCAAATTGGCATCTTGGGCGAAATTGTAGTTACAACCCAAGTAACGAGATTCTCGATCTTTCCAAAATACGGCGAGTGGGAAAGTCTCAATCACAGTTTGCAAAAACTGCTGGGATTCCTGTAATTCGGCAGTACGTTGGGCAACTTTTGATTCTAGTTCGGTGTTGAGGCTTTGAACTTGCTCGTAAGCGGTGGCCTGCCGAATCGCGATCGCCATTTGAGTGGCAAGTTGTTGCATCAGCGCGATCTCTCCAGGTTGCCAATCGCGAGGTCGATCGCTTTCGATCGCACTGATCAGTCCCCACGGGACAGTTCCATCAAGATCCGCCAGGATCGGTACTAATATTTTCGCTCGAATTTTTAAACCTGCTAATAAATCTCGATGACAATCACTCATACTGGCGGTGTAGATGTCCGGCATCACACGGATTTTACCTTTGAGGTAAGCATCGGGAGTGAAACAAGGATCGCAGACTTGTTGACCAACATTAGTACTAACCAAGTTTTGGCAGTCGGCTACCACTTCTAATGTCCGACCATCAGGCTGAAACCTCCAGATACTAATCCGCTGACAGCACAAGATCGATTGCAATTCTCGCACCGCTGTATTCAGAATTTCTGTTAGGTTCAAAGAGGAACGAATCTGGGTGGAGATTTTACTAACTAACTGTTCCTGAGCTACTTTCTCGATCAGGTTTTTAGTACGCTCCTCAATTTGATGTTCTAAATCGATCGTGTGATGTTCGAGCAGTTGTACTTTATCTACTTCCAACCGTAATACTTTTGCTTCTAGAGCCTCCGCTAAGTTGTATAGCTCTAAGGGATTTAACGTTTGTAACAAGCTTGTTTGAGTGATGATTCCCAGTAGTTCGCCCCGATCTCCAGTCACTGCTAACCGTTGGATAAATCGCTGTTCCATGACTTGTTGGACTAACCAGAGTGAGTCACTAGGTTTGACCGCAAAAACTGGCGTACTCATCACCGTTTGCACCTGATATGTTTCCAGACTCAAACTTAGAGCTTGAAATTGCACAATGTCACGTTCAGTAATAATCCCGATCGGCATTTGCAGGATTTGTTGCCGCTGATCCAGCTCTGGCTCAACGATCATTACCGAACTAACTTGATTTGCCGTCATTAACTGCGCGATTTCTAGCATCGAAACATCCGGTGCCGCACAAATTACTGCCGCCGTCATCACTTCAGTCACGATCCGCAGTCTTAATAGATCGACTGGACGGGAAGTCCGCTGAAGACTCTCATGAGTTACTAGTCCCACCAAACAATTGCGCTCATCAACAATTGGTAAATGGCGAATGTGGTATTGCCGAAGTAAATTAATAGCTATAAATATATCTGTAAAATCTGCTGCCCTCAGGGTGACGACATTCGCCGTCATCACATCGCAGATGGCGAGATTATCCAAATCTTGTCCTTCGGCACTCAGCCTGACGATATCTCGTTCCGTCAGAATACCTAAGATTTGCCCATCCTCAACGATCGCGACACAACTAGAGCGCACCTGGATTGATAATTCATCCAATTGACTGGTAGCTCTTGCCGAGGAACAAATACCCCTGATGCCACTCATGTGGGCGATCGCTTCCATCACAGTCGTATCAGGACTCACTACCAGTGGTTGACGGACGATTGCCGAGATTAGTTCGGATTGACTCAGGATCTGGATGGGGTTCAGCATTTTGTGTTGGAAAGGATGCTCTTTGATTAGAGTGCCCTCATTTCAGCTCAAAATGACTAAAACTAGTGTGATCGCGATCTTATTTTTGCACTAGTGACAATTAAATGACGTTAATTTCGGGATGAGAATGGGTACTCTAGGGAATATACAAGTGAGTAAACCGATGAATACCTATTCCATCCTAATTGTTGATGATGAACCCGATAACTTTGATGTGATCCAATCACTGCTATCTAGTGAAAGTTATAAGTTACATTATGCCATTAACGGCGAACAGGCAATCGCGGCACTTGATAAATTCGATCCTGATGTCATTTTGCTAGATGTGATGATGCCTGGTCTGAATGGATTTCAGGTATGTAAGCAGATCAAGGCGATGTCAAAATGGCAATCGGTGCCGATTGTGATGGTAACAGCCCTATCTAGTAAAGAAGACTTGTCCCACTGTCTGGCCGCAGGTGCCGATGACTTTGTGAATAAACCCGTGAATGGGATCGAGTTACGCGCTAGAGTTAGCTCGATGCTGCGAATCAAAAAACAACACGATCGGATTCAATCTTTCTCCAAACTTCAACGGCACAACATTCATTCTTTGTCTAGTGATTTGAATGAGATTCGCTTAGATTTAGCTGCGGAATTTTCCCGTGAGTTTGATTACCCACTAGATGTCATTTTGGAAACCACCGAGCACCTGACCAATAATATCGACCAGCTAAGTTCATCAGCTATTGAGCATATTTTGGGGCAGAATAATCGCTCTGCGCTACAGTTGCGTAAATTAATGCAGAAGTTCTGGTTCTATCTACAATTAGTAGTTGAAAAAACACCGTCTAGCTATGATGATCCCTCAATCCCCAAATCGATTGTTGAGGAAATTTTGAAAAATCGATTCAAAGGATTAGCAAAGCCGGACAGTCTAATTTGTGAAATTGAAGATGTGAAATTAGCTGTAAACTCTAATCATTTTCAGTGGATCTGTAGTGAGTTAATCGAACATGTCTTTCCTACAGCTAATTCGAGTACTCGCACCAGAATTTTTGGTGAAATTGTTGATAATACATTCCATTTTTCGCTGTCAACTTATCAGGGAAATGCTGCAAATCCCTCGATTGTCGAAATGACAAAATCAATTCAATTAAATCCATCAACATATGAAGAGCGAGAATTACAAATAGGTCTGAAAATTGTGAAAAAGCTCGTTAACAATTACGATGGTGTGTTTTTATTATCTAGTGCTAATGAAGAGGAGGCCACTGTTTATTTAACTCTGCCATTAGTATCAGAACGTCCACCGCTGACAGTATTACAGTCAAAATCGCCGAGAATTTCCACCCGCAATTGACTCAAATGACTAGCTGCTCAAGATGAGGTGTCAGCGGTTCTAGCTGTTCGATCTGCATTTCAGCTACGACTCGATCGTGGGCAATTTGATACTGAGCATCCACGATCATTCGAGCCATCTGATCCATCAATGTTTTCATTTGCTGGTACCTTCGGATTTGTAAGATTTTAAGAGCTGGTGAAATAAACATAACTGAAATACGCGATCGATAATAATATTCAAGATTGTTGCTACATCACAAAAAATTCTCCCATCTGAGGATCGATCACAATACTCAAGATTGTTGTTATCCCACATATTCACGCAAAGTGCGATTGATCCGAGCTTGGTGGCTTTCCGCGCGCTGATGATCCGCCCTAACTCTGACCCTGTTACCGAATCGAATTCCGACCAAGTATGCACTACAAATATAAATATAGTCACTTGACCGATTATCCCGTTCACGAAGTGTGGGCTTCGCTCAATCATTTGCCAGCGTTCTTCCTCTGGAAATGTGTCCATGCGGCTAACGGCTAGCTAATCTGCAAATACATTAGGTTGGCCTGTCAGGGTGATAATAAAAGCCCATATCGATGCTAAACAACCAATTAGATGATCGTCTGACAAGTCTAGTAGAATTGCCTTGAGCAGCCCTGGGATCAATTCTTGTAATTCACTTCTACTGGTTTTCCGGCTGAATCTGGTAACTCTTCTGCCGTCGGCAAACCATCCCGAAACTTAAAATCTTCGATCGTCGGATTCCGTTTTTTAGTCGGGGTATCTATTCCAATATTGGATTGATTAGTTTTGACTAGTGGCGAAGTTGTCATAGATTTAGCCTCGCAATATTTACTTCTGTTACCTGCAAGATTGTCACAGGAAAGGTGGCATTGAGATGAAGCGACAAACAAATTCCTTGCTGATTTATTGCATTATAATACAGTAGCCCTCCCTAACTGGTTGGCAGTGTCTATCGCCCCATCCCCCATCCCCACACCGGAGCATCCTCACAGTGACTAGCCAGCTCAATCGCCCGACAGTTAAGACATTGCCAAATGGATTGACGATCATTGCCGAACAGATGCCTGTGGAGGCGGTAAATCTAAATATCTATCTAAACGTTGGTTCTTTTCTGGAGACTGACGCGATTAATGGCATGGCACACTTTCTAGAACATATGGTGTTCAAGGGGACTTCTAGGCTCGCAGCAGGAGAATTTGAGCGACGCATTGAAGAACGCGGTGCAGTCACAAATGCCGCAACCAGCCATGACTATACCCACTATTACATTACGACTGCGCCCAAGGATTTTGCAGCTTTAGCTCCGTTGCAAATTGATGTTGTTACCAATCCGCGTATCCCTGATGATGACTTTGAGCGCGAGAAATTGGTGGTACTAGAGGAAATTCGCAGATCCCATGACAATTCCTCACGGCGGATCTATCAACACGCGATCGAAGTAGCATTTACGAAGTTACCATATCGACGACCAGTATTAGGGCCAGAAGCGGTAATCGAGGGCGTTACGCCCCAACAGATGCGCTACTTTCACGCGACTAACTATCAACCAACCGCGATGACAGCGGTAGCTGTGGGCAATCTACCCGTAGAGGAATTAATTGATATCGTCGCTGATGGCTTTGCTGCTCAAAGCGGCAATATTCCTACGGCAGAATTTGTGGGCAAAAAGTCTCACCCCACGCCCGAACAGCCATTCACACGGATTGTGCGCCAAGAGCATATCGATCCGAGTCTCCAACAATCGAGGCTAATTATGGTTTGGCGCGTACCTGGCTTGATCGATCTCGCAGAAACATATCCGCTGGATATCCTCGCCGCCATCCTCGCATCAGGACGCACATCTCGTCTAGTCAAAGAACTCCGCGAAGAACGTCAACTGGTAAATAATATTAGCGTTAGTAATATGAGCAATCGCGTCCAGGGATTATTTTATCTCAGTGCTCAATTGCCTAGTGAAAACCTCGCCGAAGTCGAAAAAATTATTGCCGAGCACATCTTCCAGCTCCAAAATACCCTAGCCACTGAAGCCGAAATCGCCCGTATTCGCCGCCAAGTTGCCAACCGCTATATCTTTGGGCTAGAAACACCGAGCGATCGAGCGGATCTCTACGGTTATTATCAATCTGTAGTCGGAGTTCTGACTCCAGCTCTAAACTATCCCCAACAAATTCAAGCTCTAGATGCC
>JANNBD010000428.1:0-7977 GCA_031385105.1 Chamaesiphon sp. OTE_78_metabat_374 | reverse complement strand
ACATTAGCCACGATTTCAATCGTAGGCGTTCTATAGGTAGCAACTTAGGTTGTTTAGAACATATCAGCCGGATCCGCTGCCCGCAGCTTTCTCACCGCAATTGCACCGGAGATGATACACATGATCATTGTTAAAATTAGTACTGTCGTGGCACGAGCAACAGTCATTAGCAATGGTAAGCTAGTGGCATTTCGCGTCATCGTATAAAGTCCAATGGCTGCAAACATGCCAGGGAAAAAGCCGACGATCGATAGAATAATTGCTTCTTGAAAAACAACAGTTAGTAGATAAAAATCTGTATAGCCCATCGCTTTGAGGGTCGCATATTCAGACAAGTGATCCGCAACATCAGTATACAGAATCTGATAAACAATCACAATTCCGACGATGAAGCCCATCACCGTACCCAGGGTGAAGATAAATCCAATTGAAGTCCCAGTTTCCCAATAAGTGCGCTCGAATTTAATAAATTCGGCCTTAGAAAATACCTTTACATCTTTCGGAAAAGATGCTTTCATAGAGGCAATAGTTGCCTCCACATTAGCACCTGGCTTTAATTTAACAACTCCAACATCAATCAATCCTGGTTCTCGCTGCTTGAACATCCGCGCAAAGTTTGTATCACTAGTCATCACATTCCCATCGGCACCAAATGATGCGCCGAGGGTGAATAAACCACCGACATCGATCTTGCGTCCATCTACTTCCGTCTGCACTCGCTGCCCAGAATTAAACATTGTCGAAATGTCTCCAAACTGGGAGCGAGATTTTTCATCAAATAGATAAGTATCGGGCAATTGCATCTTGTCCAGATTTTCGCCTACTCCTGGTAATTTAAACAGTTGTTTGTCAGCGGGATTAAAGCCAATCACCATAATTTGACGAGTACTTTTATCCTGAGGATTTTTCCAAATCCCAAAGCCTAAATAAATTGGCGTAACAGAATCCACATCCTTAAAAGCCAGACTCTGATAGAGCCGTCTTCTGGGAAAAGACTTCATGGCAATTAATGCCGTTGATTGGGGACTAATTAAAAAGACATCTCCGCTGACATTAGTATGGAATTTAACCGCGCTATCAAATAAAGCGTCCCGAAATCCTAACTGCATAAACATTAGAATATCAGCAAAGCTAATTCCAGCGATCGCTACCAGCAGCCGAATCTTTTCATGACTAAGTTGTAACCAAGCAAGCGGAATTTTTTTAAACATCTGGTTTGGTGGATGGTGAATGGCGAAAAGTGCGGTCTTGGGGTTTCCCCAAGTGGAGCACCTTTTCAAGACAGTGGATGGTGAATGATGCTTATCTAGCTGGTTTTAGACTAGCTAACTCAAGTTGCTACTCATGAAAACGCCTACGATTAAAATCGTGGCTAACATTGCAAAGTCCGCCTACGCGGACTAATATTTTCAGTCCGCGTAGGCGGACTTTGCATCATGAGCAGCGGCGTTTTTATTCTCCTGGGGGAGAGGCTCCGCCAACGGGGGTTCCCCCCGAATAAAAAAACGACAAGACAGCGGTTTCTAACCGCTGAGGTTGTAGGGCGCAACTTAGATTGGCTATTCACTAAACCACTATTCCGTCTTAATCGAGATCGCAATCTTAGAATTAGTTAGTCCTTTGACGTTGCTGCTGTCAGTGGGATCGATCGCAATTTTGACTTCCACCACGCGAGAATCAGAATCAGCCGCAGGATCGGTATTTAGGACATCCTGCTTACCGATTTGGAGTCCAATATAGCTAACTGTGCCGCGTAGATCCTGACTAAACGCACCAGAATCACTTTTGATCGTCGCCACCTGTCCAACTTTGAGCTTGCGGACATCACTTTCGTAGACTTCGGCAACTGCTACCATCTGGCTGGTTTGTCCCATCTCAACGATGCCCTTGTCGCTGGGGCTTTCACCCGCGCGGGAGTGGACTTTGAGGATCTCGCCTTGATTTGGCGCACGCACGTATGCTTCGGCGAGTTCAGCTTGAGCTTGACGGGCGGTGGCTTGAGCGCGGGCGAGTTCTGCTTGGGCACCGATGACATCGACGCTGCGGACTTCAGAGATCTTGCTCAGAGTGGCTTTGGCTGCGGCAATTTGTTGTTTGGTAGTGGCGAGGGTTTTGTCGTAGTTGGCTTTGGCTTCAGCGATTTGTTGAACTGTCATCGTCGTCAGTTTATTTTGAGTCGCTTGATTTTCAATAATCTGCTGACTGAGGGTAGCGACAGTCTGATTATATTTAGACTGAGCCTCGGCTACTTGTTGGCGAATAGTTTCTACTTCTAATCGCTTGGCATCAACTTTGGTCGCTTCGATCGCCCGATCGGTATATAGTTGTTGAAACCGTCTGTAGTCTACTTCAGCATTAGCTAGCTGTGATTTGAGCCGCCGGATTGTGGCTGTTTGGGTGGGCTTTTCCCCCGCTAGTTGGGCATTGAGGGATTGAATCTTACCAGCTTGCGCCGCAGGTTCCCATTTTAGTTGTGCTTCCAGTCTGGCTTTGGTGGCTACATAAGTCGCACCGTCACCCTTGAGCTGACTCTCCAATCTTGATACCTCGGCTTTTTGAGCACCGATCTCCCCTTGCTTGGCTCCAGCTTTCACCTTGGCAAGATTAGCTTGAGATACTTTGACATCTTCCATCGCTTTAGCTAGGGATGCTTCCAATCGCTGGCGATTGTCGAGGATCGCAATTACCTGCCCTCTAGTCACCTTATCGCCCTCTTTCACCAACATTTGAGTAATGGTGCCTTTGCCCGATTGAGAGCTGGGTGCGGATACTTTAGTCACTTCACCAAATGGTTCTAGCCGCCCCAATGCCGTTACAGCTTTAGCTGTTTCTGGCTTTGCCGCAACTTTCGCGTTCTGAGCTGCCGATTCTGGTGGTTTCTGGGCAAACATCCCCGCATGGTGCAATCCGGCTGGCAACAGCAGGATCGCTGCTGTCGAAGCACCGATGGCAATCCAGCGACTGAGTGGATTGAGACTCTTAAATTTATTTACCACAAAATTATCGGTTGCCATAGCTGGTGAGTCGCCTTTTCTAATTGCCCTGGAGTTTACTTACCTGTTAGTTAGTTTAACCCATAAATAAAATATATGTCAATTAAGTTACAATTGCTCAAGCCTATGACATAATAGACTTATTGCTATACTTCTATACTTACCATTTAGTTAAATAGACTCCTGCGTCATCTTTACTTATAATGCCCGCGATCGACAAGCAAAAGACTATCAAGCTCCCAAATTCAACTCGCAATTCTGAAGCAACGAAGAATCAAATTCTCGATGCAGCCGAGGCGGAATTTGCCGTGACGGGTTTGAGTGGTGCCCGCACGGAAGCTATTGCTGCCCAAACAGGCGTTACTAAGGCAATGATCTACTACTACTTCCAAAGTAAGGAAGAATTGTATCAGGCAGTATTAGAACGGTGCTTGGTGGGAATGCTGAGTATGGCAGAGGATCTGCAACTCGATCTGTTACCGCCAGATGACGCACTGGTAAAATTGCTCACCACCATGCTCCAGTGCATGTCTGAAGAACCCCGCATCGGCAGTATTCTTTGTCTTGAAGCGATTCAAAATAAGGGCAAGTATTATCCCAAACAATTAGGAAATATCCTCTATGGCACGATGATTCAAGTCTTAGAACGAGGGATTAAATCAGGTGTTTTTCGTCAACTCGAACCCCGTCACACAGCGGTAAATATTGTTGGTGCTTGTTCATTTTATTTTACCGCTCAAGAAAATCTCAAGTATCTATGGCCAGGGAAACGATTACTGAGTAAAGAATTGCTCCAAGGTCACACGCAAGAATCGATCGATCTAATCATGGCAGGAGTAAGATTAGTCGATAGTTAAATTAATTGAGAATTGAGAATTGAGAAACCTAACACACCCAGTTAGTAGCTAAATAATTGTAGAGTGGGCACTAGAAATTAAACTAGATCGTAAAATTTATGACTAAATTCTTTAACTTTGAAGCTGACTTTGTAGATTCGCTGCGGTGTATTCCGATGATTGTGCGGCTGAAACTGGATACCTGTGGGGTGAAACTAAAATTAGCTGAGTGGAATCACTTTTCTCAATCTGAGTGTGAACAACTAGTTGAATTGCCATGCGAGAAGTCTGTCGAGATTAATACATATAAAGAGTACGTGAGTAAACTAATTTCTCAACATACTCAGAATGAAGCTAGCTTGCTGTCGATCGATCCCCATCCACCGTGGTTAAACGATCGAGAAATCCCCTCCAGCATCACTATCAAAGCAAGTGAAGCTCAAGTTGAAATTAGTTTAGCTCAATGGGCAAACCTCACGCCACTTCAGAGATTCGCACTAATGAAACTAACCAGATCTCAACATGAAAATAATAATTTCTTACCCGCCTTGGCAGAATTTGGTTTAGTAAGTTAAATTATTTGATAATTGCTAGTCTGGATGGGCGGGTTTAAATTTAATCCCTAGCTCCGTTCCAGTTGATTTTATAAACCAGCCCCTACAGATCCTAAATCTAATGCTAAATCTTAAATCTAAAGCACCCGAACTCGTAAATATCGACAGCGGCAATCTTGACACTAATATCGTCGTCGATGTTCATCAGCTCAACTATTACTTTGGTAAAGGCAACCTCAAAAAGCAAGTTTTATTTGATATCAACCTCCAGATTGGTAAAGGTGAAATCGTGCTGATGACGGGGCCATCTGGTTCTGGTAAAACAACTCTGTTGACCTTATCTGGTGGCTTACGATCGCCCCAAGAAGGCAGTATGAAAGTATTGGGTGTCGAAATGGTAGGAGCCAGCAAACGCCAAACAATCGCCGTGCGGCGGAATATCGGCTATATCTTCCAGGCTCACAACCTGCTCAAGTCCCTCACCGCCGAGCAAAATGTCCAAATGGCGGGACAGCTTCACGATAATATGAGCAGTAAAGAAGTTAAAGAGCGGGCAATTCACATGCTCGATGCCGTCGGATTGGCCGATCGCAAGTCCTACTACCCCGATAGTCTCTCTGGCGGTCAAAAACAGCGGGTAGCGATCGCCCGTGCCCTGATGAGCCATCCTAAGCTAGTTCTGGCTGACGAACCGACTGCCGCTCTCGATGGAAAATCAGGCCGAGAAATTGTCGAAATCATGCAGCGATTAGCCAAGGAGCAAGGGACAACAATTCTGATGGTGACTCACGATAACCGGATTCTAGACGTAGCCGATCGAATCGTCCATCTCGAAGATGGTTATCTGGCACAAAATGATGTCCTCACCGTGAGCGAATAAAGCTTAACTTCTCAAGCACTGGGTTTGAGGAACTAGATTGTAATATTTTGATTACTAAGACTTAATTGATATCGATCTCCACCCTGAGTGTTAGGCAAGGTCAAACAGTAAGATTTCAGCCGTACTGTCAGTGGTTATTTCCAGCAATTCTGGACTATTTACTTGGATCGCATCGCCTGCTTGCAAGGATTGACCATTGAGTGTCACCACTCCCCGCGCCACCTGAACCCAAGCAAACCGATCTGGGACTACCTCGAACTTAATCTCATCACCAGCCGATAGTACCGACACATAGAGGTTGATATCCTGATGAATGATCACCGAACCTTCTCGCCCATCCTTGGAGCCAACCAGCCGGAGTTTCCCCTGTTTTTCTGCTAATGAAAAATTCCGTTGGTCATAGCGGGGGGTGATGTTCTGGCGGTCGGGTAACATCCAGATTTGCAATAAGTGAAGCGGTTCAGTGTCTGAACTATTAAACTCACTATGTTGAATCCCTGTCCCCGCACTCATAATTTGGACATCCCCAGGGCGGATCGTTGAGCCAGTGCCCAAGCTATCTTTGTGCGCTAGTTCGCCATCAAGCACATAGGTGAGGATTTCCATGTCGCGATGTCCATGAGTGCCGAAACCTGCACCTGGAATCACTTTATCATCATTAATCACTCGCAGCGATCGAAAGCCCATCCGGTTGGGGTCTTGAAATCCACTGAATGAAAATGTGTGCCAGCTATCGAGCCAGCTAATCTGGCTATGTCCGCGCAAATTTCGGTCGTGAATTACGTGGGGATTAGTATTAACCATATTAAGAATGTAGGAACTCCATGATGTCGCCCTCTTGGACTAAATATTCCTTCCCTTCACTCCGCAGCACTCCTTTATCTTTGGCTGCTTGCATTGAGCCAGTGGCGACCATATCCGCATAGCTAATCGTTTTAGCGCGAATGAATCCCTTCTCGAAATCGGAGTGGATCACGCCAGCAGCTTGAGGTGCTAACATCCCTGCTTTGATCGTCCAGGCGCGGGTTTCCTTCGGTCCTGTGGTGAAGTAAGTTCGTAGTCCAAGCAGGTGATAAGTGGCGCGAATTAGTGACTTCAAGCCGCCTTCAGTTACGCCTAGTGATTCGAGAAATTCGGCTTTTTCTGCGGCGGGGAGTTCTAGTAGTTCGGCTTCTACTTGGGCGGAAACGATCGTTACTTGAGCATCTTCAGCGGCGGCGACTAGTTTCACCTGTTCGACAAAGTGATTTCCAGTGGCTAGATCGTCTTCGGAGACATTTGCCGCATAGATCATTGGTTTGCGAGTAAGCAAGCCCAATCCCTTGACGCTCTCGCTCTCTTCTACACTCAGCTCGACTTTACGTGCTGGCTTACCTGCATTTAGCTCCACCAAGAGCTTTTCGAGGGCATCGACTTCGACTTGGGCTTCTTTACTAGCTTTCGCAGTTTTCCGCGCTCGATCGATCCGCTTCTCGATTTGGTCGATATCGGCGAGAATTAATTCTAGATTGATCACTTCGATGTCTTGCTTGGGATCGACTACTCCCGATACATGGATGATATCGTCATCTTCAAAGCAGCGGACGACTTGGACTAGGGTATCTACTTCCCGAATGTGTGAGAGGAATTTACTGCCCAATCCTTCGCCCTTACTGGCACCTTTGACCAATCCGGCAATATCGACAAATTCTACCCGCGTCGGGACAATATCCTCCGACTTTACCATGTCTGCTAGGACTTGGAGCCGCTCGTCTGGCACCGATACACTACCGACGTTTGGTTCGATCGTACAAAAAGGATAGTTAGCAGCTTCAGCTTTGGCATTGGCAACTAGGGCATTAAATAAGGTTGATTTGCCTACATTTGGCAGTCCCACGATTCCAGCTTTCAGCATGTTTTAGTCTAAATCTTTTTGCTACTTGTCTTGATCGATTATACCTTCTTACTAGTGTCAAGTTAGATATTGAGATGTGGTGGATGGCAGCAATTCCAAATTCAAAATATTTTACCGATACTTCACCAATAATCGATTGTTGCTGGTGAGGTTGGGCGGGTTCGTTCGTCAATTAATGGCGCGTTGCGGATATTTTTAGCATAAAGCGGCGTTTTTATGCGGGGGTTTCCCCCGCATAAAAAAACGACAAGACACCCGCCCCTACGAGGGATGCAAATGAGTTTGAATTTGGAATTGCTGGGTGAATGGTGGATGGTAAATGGTGCAAACAAGTCAGCAGTTAATCCGGTAGTTTGTACTGAGCGACAATTTTCTTGGCATACTCTGGTACGTGCTGCTCTAGTTTTTCGGGGTAATTGCGTTTAGTAAATAGGTAATTGCGGGTAAAGTGAGAATCGATCGAGAAACGCGCATATTCGAGTCCTTTGGGGCCGATTTTATCGATCACTACGCCCATGATTTTGGCTACCCACATTGGTAGGGTAACGGCTTTATCGTAGGCGGGAATGCTCTGCTGGACTGCGGCGGTGCGATCTCCTTTGGACATGACAGCTTGAGTTTCGATCGCATCATTTACCAAATCTAGCATCTGTTGACCGCGATCATTTCTAACCACGATCCACTGCCACCCAAATGGCGCACCCATATAGCCGACAACTAAATCAGCGAGGGAGTTTACATAGTCAAACCAGCTCAGGCAGGATGGAGCAAATACGTCTTTGAGTTCTTTGGTGTTCAACCCAAAGAAGGGGACTAATTC
>JANNBD010000395.1:0-4195 GCA_031385105.1 Chamaesiphon sp. OTE_78_metabat_374 | reverse complement strand
TTGCAACCGCTCATTTACACCAGCATCCAACTCACCTACCCGTCGATGCAATACTCGTGACACCAATCTTAGAGCCTCTTTTTGCTCACCCTGCTCGATGCCCTGCTCCATCCAACTAGTAACAATTTGCATAACCTGCTCCTTTTCAGTCTCCTTCTTAATACTAGCAACTTCCCGATTAAACTCCACCACTTCTGACTGATTGAGATTGAGATAAGTATCCACAAACCCCGACAGAATCGACACCCGTGCGGGATCTAATTTGAGCGTAGCAATCGCCCTCAAACATTCCACCTTCACCTTCGCTCGATCCTTTTTCTCAATCTTCATCTTCGACATCAACGCCGCAGCCACCGGATTCTTCTGCTTCAAGAAATCTTGCCAATTCAACTGATTCAATTGAATCCGCAAGAAATTAAACTCCAAAATATCCAATCCTGGCAACCTCACCCGATATTTATTCTGCTCCTGACGTTTTGGTTCATCAAAAGAGAAAATCGCAATTGGATAAACAGGCTCTAAATACTGGCGATGTAACTGAGAAAAATAGAAGAACATCCGCCGCTGAAAATTAGCTTCAGAACTCGACTGATGTTCACAATCAATAATTGCCCACACCTTACCCACTTCTGGCTCATTGGGACGACGACGGAGATTAATCCTCACCACCAAATCCATCGCTCGGCGGTCTCCCTCAATGAGATCGGTGAAGTATTCTTGTGGTAAAAACTCTAAATTATCTCGGTCTATATTAACCGCTAATTCAGGTACAAACAGATCTAAGAATTCTAGAAAAAAGGTGCTAATTAGTTGTTTGAACAACTGGTCATGGTCGATAGTCTTCGCCATAAATTTATTATAAACACCACCCTAATTTTAGCGTAGGATTAGTTGATAGCTATCAGCGGAGCCTCTGCTATAGCTGCTGGGTACACTTTTACTAAAGAATTAAACCCATGAAATATCCAGATATTACACATCCAGCCCTGGGAACATTGCGCTACGAAGAAGATTATGAATGGTATGAAGGACAGATCAGATTCCAAGAGTCGAACATTGCAATCCAACTGCTGATCGACGAAACAGGGAAAGTCGCATCGGCAATTGAGAGAGCGATCGATATTGTGAGACATTTAGAAAATCACGCTAAGTTAGCCAAAGAGTACGCGGCTCAGAGCTTATTAGAAATCAAGAACGAGGCGTGGATGGAGGATGAGGACGAAGAGCCGTTAACATCGGAACAGTTCGAGCAGCGGATGACTCTTGAGTCCCTATCGATCGACTCCAATGGCGAAGTGTCTTTCTATCATAATGATGGCGATCTGTTTTGGGGACACTGTATTTTAGTGACGATGGATAGCGAGAATAATTTGATTGGGGCTGAAACTGCGGGCTAAGAAAAAGGAAAATTATGGTCGCCATTGATCGATCAATAAAACTGGCTTCGATCGATCGATGACACTAGTAATTGTTAAACACTTACTTACCTTATCTGGAAATACCATCTTCAGGACTATTCGGATTCCAAGGTGCCATGAACAGCAGCATCACCATCCCTGGTAGTGCTATCGCTAATGTAACCAAAAAGAATCCTCCCCAGCCAGTTAATCCAGCCACATCAGTCCCAACTCCGAACTTAGTTGCCAGTTCCCCCGCTGCTGGCCCAGCAATCAGATCTCGACCCACCGCCATCAAACTGGATAACAGTGCAAACTGAGTAGCTGAAAATTCGGGATTGCATAGGCTCATTAGATATCCTACAAAACCTGCAACAGCTAGACCACTACAGAAATTTTCGACATTAATCGCCACTACCATCGCCGAGAGATTCTTGCCACTTAAAGCCAGAGCGTAATAAGCCAAATTACTCGCAGCTTGTAAACCGCCAAAAATCCATAGGGAGCGATTGATGCCTAATTTACTTAAGAAGGATCCTCCAGCCAGCGTACCGATGATCGTCGCAATTAGACCCATCCCTTGCCGAATATTTCCGATATCTGTATCGCTAAAGGTAAGCCCTTTCGCGCCGAGAAAAGGAACCGCCATTTTAGCTACCATCGCATCGCCGAGCCGAAACACCACAATAAAAATTAAAACTAAAATAGCTTGCTGGGTACCCAGGCGGCGGAAAAATTCCAGAAACGGCTGCACGACAGCTTCGCCAATATTTTTTGGGGTAATATTGGCTTGTTCATTAGGCGCGATGAAAGAACCCACGATCCCAATCCCCAAAAATATCGCCATGACACCATATACCGATGCCCAGCCAATCCGATCGGCCAAAACGAAGGCAATCCAACCCGTCAACAGTAACGCCACCCGATAGCCCAACAGAGCCACAGATGCGCCAGCTCCCACTTCTAAGGTGCTAACGACATCAGTTCGGTAGGCATCAACAGCGATATCCTGGGTGGCACTTAAAAACGCCATCGCCACGGCGGTAATCGCAACTAATTGCAGCGCATTATTCCTACCTGTGGCATCTAATCCCGCAATTACCCCCATCTGACTGGCCAAAAACAGAATTGCAACAACTAGCCCAATTTGAGCAGCCAAAATCCAGCCCCGCCGACGACCCAACAAAGGTAGTCGAAAATAGTCAATTAGTGGCGACCAGAGAAATTTGAGCGAATAAGGTAAACCTACTAAGCTCAACCAACCAATGGTCTTGACATCAAATCCAGTCTTGGTCAGCCATGCTCTAAAAGCATCATCAGCTAGAGCATATGGTAAACCAGAGGCAAAGCCTAGCAGCAGAATTGCTACCATTTTTCGACTATTAAATACTGCAAAGTATGAGGAAATTGACTTCATGATGCATCCCTTAATTTAGTTAATTGAATTCGCAGCGATCATCTTATTTTTAGGCAATCGCTCAAATAGACAATGATTAGAACAATCGTAGTTCAAAGTGTTCGATCCAAACCAAGTAAGTCAGATGAATAGATCGAGCGACGATTTACGACCCGATCTCAAAGACATCTAGATTAATATTTGTTACAATTGATTAACGCTCACCTATATTTACGATCCAATCTCATGACTTTTATTCGCCAGAATGTAGGCCCGTTTGTGATCCTGCTAATTTTCTTATTTGCCCTAGTAGCAACCAGCGCGAGAATTTTCTTACCAACAGATATGTCTGGCCCTGCGCCGCTGACCGGATCGATCGTGATTCAAAGCTTACTGATGTTATTCAGACTCTAGCTAGTTCACAGGATTAGTTCGGCTAATCCTAGATATTTCACCCCTTCAGGACTAACATCAAACCGACAGGGCAGTACTTCCAATCCTTTGGCTACTGCTGTCCGTAACAATTGGCCATAGATTGGATCGGTTGTATCGCCAGGGGAAAACTTAGTTTTGTCACGGCGATTAATCAAGTACAGCATCACAGATCTACTATCCGGCAGCACGTCGGTTAGTTCCCGCAGATGTTTTTGCCCCCTGGTTGTCTCAGTGTCGGGAAAGATGGCGACATCATCGATCGACCAAGTAGTGTTCTTGACTTCTAGGTAAATTTTCTGCTCTCCATCCATCAACAAAAAATCAATCCTACTGCGGTTGTCTTGCCCGTAAACCACTTCCGATCGAATACTCTGATACAAACCAATTTCTGGAAATAGCCGCTGCTCCAGGGCGATCTTAATCAGTTTGTTTGGCAACGCAGTATTGATGCCAATCCAGACATCATCCATGTAAATCATCTCCCAAGTATAGGCAAGCTTTCGTTTAGGGTTGTCATGGAAGGACACTTGCACAGGCGCACCAAGCTGACATACTCCAGTCATGGGGCCAGTATTAGGACAATGAGCAGTGATCAATTCGCCTGTGTCGAGCTGGATATCTGCGAGGAAACGTTTGTATCGCTTGATTAAAATTCCAGAGTGGAGTTGGGGGTAGGTGTAGAGCAAGGGGGATGGGAGTTGAGAATTGAGAGTTGAGAGTTGGGAGGTGTGGGAGCTTAGGAGCATGGGAAGATTGAATTTCTTGCTATTCACTAAACCACTATCTACTATTCACCATCCACTATCCACTAATTCCTAAATAGCTTTCTAAATGATTGAGATCGATCGCCATTTTTTCGATGATGGGGGTAATGTCGGCGAGGAGTTGGTTAGCGGCTAGGACTTCGATTTGTTTAGCGGCGATCGGTCATGAAGCCCACTACATCAAAGGTGCCAGTGCAAATGTC
>JANNBD010000369.1:0-12465 GCA_031385105.1 Chamaesiphon sp. OTE_78_metabat_374 | reverse complement strand
CTCGAATCCATTGTTTACGATTGCAAATGATTCGGTGAGTAAGACACCAATGTTGCAGGCGAGTCTAGAGCAACGAGTTTCTGTTAAATAAGTTAATTCGGGTTAAGAAGAGCCTAGAGACTGAAGTCTCTGCTCATGATGCAAAGTCCGCCTTCGCGGACTAACATTCCAGTCCGCGTTCGCGTAGCGTCTCCGTCAGGAGACGGCGGACTTTGCAACATTAGCCACGATTTCAATCGTTGGCGGTACCAGAACGAAGCCCACATCATGCGAATTACCTTTTTCGGCACACCCCAATTTGCTATTCCCACCCTAGAAAAACTCCTTGCCAACCCAGCCTTCGAGGTGGTGGGGGTAGTGACGCAGCCAGACAAAAAGCGAGGGAGAGGAAGTCAGCTTGTACCGTCGCCGATTAAAGAACTGGCAACAGCGCACCAACTTCCAGTGTGGCAACCTGCGCGGATTAAAAAAGATCTAGAAACGATCGAGTCCCTCCGCGCTCTCCAAGCAGATATATTTGTAGTAGTAGCCTACGGGCAGATATTATCCCAAGAAATCTTGGACATACCAAAGTCAGGGTGTATCAACGTTCACGGTTCACTTTTACCTCTGTATCGTGGCGCAGCTCCGATTCAACGCTGCTTAACAGATGGTGTGACAGTTACAGGTATTACCACCATGTTGATGGATGCGGGGATGGATACGGGGGCGATGCTGCTCAAGTACGAGACTCAGGTAAGTCTGAGCGATAATGCTGATGAATTAGCGGCAAAATTAGCCGTTGCAGGTGCTGATTTGCTAGTTGAGACGATTCTGAACCTCGATCAAACTACACCCATCCCCCAGGCGCATCTGGACACAATTGCAGCACCGCCGATTCAGAAATCAGAATACCTCATTGACTGGACTCGATCGAACATTTCACTCCATAATCAGATTCGGGGTTTCTATCCCAATTGTGTCGCTACGTTTCGCGCACAGTCCCTCAAAATTCTTGCCACACTACCATTATCAGCAGAGTTTCAAGCTAACTTACCCCCAGAGATTCAGAAGTTAATACCTGAGATAGCTAGTTTAGATCTTAGCCTCAGTGTACCTGGCTCGATCGTCAAAATTGTCAAAGGCTTAGGCCCAATTGTTCAAACTGGCTCTGGTTGTCTGCTGTTACGTGAAGTTCAACTAGCAGGCAAGCGTCCGCAGTCTGGTACGGATTTAGTCAATGGCATGAGATTGACTGTGGGAGAAGTTTTGGGATAGTTTTAGTCCGCGTAAGCGGACTTTGCATCACTAGCGGCGTTTTTATTATCCTGGGGGAGAGGCTCCGCCAACGGGGGTTCCCCCCCAATAAAAAAACGACAAGACAGCGGCGGTTTTAACCGCTGGCTAACCTTAAACCTCATACATTTGTCGGATACGAATCAATTAAGTCGTTGGCTATGATTGGCGTATTCGATGGTTATTGTGCTGCACATTCAGGCAATTAGCGATTTAGATCGATCGAGATGGGTACTCTTAGATTGAGGAGTATTTCGATCCAAAGTTGAATTTTGGCGAAGATCCCAGATGGTGGGCGATACCCACCCTACGATATATCCAGCTTTGTAAACTACCAGCAATCGGGCAATTCTACTAACCTATCTATTTTCTCAAATTTTATATCAACTAACATGATTAGCAAACTATCGATAAAATCGAATATATTTGAGCTAGATGATACCAAACTAGTAGAAAAGTTTGCTCAAGGTAGTAATCAACTTTTAGCCAGTACTAATCTCCGGCTGGAAGTCAATGGTGGCGTGTCTCAACTGCTGACACGCAGTGGTGATGCAATCGCAATTATGTATTTGCAGACTAAGCCCCGCAATATAATTATCAAGCACAGCTCACCATTTTTAAAATTAATTGATGAAGCTTTGATCGATCGAGACTTTGTGCTGATTGGCGATGCTAATCGGGTTGGATTTGTTGAGTATAAACACTACGTCACACCTGCTGGTATAAAATCTCTTATACCGATCCATCGATTCTGTGGAAAAAATGGTGGCCAACTGAAAGATTCCAAAATAAACAGCGGTTTAATATGGATATCTTGGTCAACTTCAAAGATAACTGGTATCCAGTCCAGGGCATCACTGTCAATGCAGGTACTTTTACGATTAAAACGATCGCTGGTCAACTTGTTCTCAAGCGCGATAATAAGGTATTGTGGCTAGCCCAAAGTAATCAATCACAGATAGCAAATAACTCTCAAGCTGCCCTGCCAGAATCGGTTGAGCCAGTTGTTAACACAAAGACAGATCGACCTTATTCCCAATCGATCTCATCAGATTTAGCTAAGAAAATTCAGGAAAAGCAGTTAAAAGTCGATCCAGATCGGGTAATGCTAGTAATTAGTGAATTGGAAGCAAAGCTCAAAGAGCAAGCGAAGTTAAATCAGGAAACTGAAGCTAAGTTTCAAGAACTAGAAAGCCGTGCAATTATTGCCGAACAGCGGTTGCAAATTGCTTATAAATTTCTCGACAAAGCAGGGTTCGATCGACAAGCTCTTTATAAGTAATTGATAATTGAGAATTGATAATTGATAATTGATAATTGATAGTGGGAAGAATGGGAGATCTCGTAGGATCCCGTAGGTTTGGTTGCGCGGATCACTAGCGGTAGCGGAGCGTTTGCCCTAGCAATAGCATGTCCATCAGGAGATAACCCAACGAACACACCAATATCCTAGAGATGTTGGGTTGAAGAATGAAACCCAACCTACATCTACTATCAATTCTCAATTCTCAATTAAATTCTTACTCCCCTGCGTGATAAGAACTCCGCACTAGTGGCCCCGATCGAACGTGTTCAAAACCCAGCTCAGTGGCGATTTCGCCGAGTCTGTCAAATTCGGCTGGAGTCCAATATTTGACTACTGGTAAATGTTCTAGGGATGGGCGCATGTACTGCCCTAGCGTCACTCTGTCGCAACCCGTCGATCTCAAGTCCTTCAGCGTCTCGATAATTTCGGCTTCGGTTTCACCATGTCCGAGCATCAAGCCTGACTTGGTGGGAATGGTCGGATCGAGTGCCTTGACATGACTGAGAACATCTAGCGATCGACGGTATTTTGCCCCCCTGCGGACTCGATCTTGAAGTCTGGCTACTGTTTCGACATTATGATTGTAGCAAGCAGGTTTGACCGCAACTACAGCAGCAACTCTCTCCTGCTGTTGCTGGACGGCATCCTTACCGCTCCAGAAATCGGGAGTTAAGACTTCGATTTGGGTATCGGGAGTAAGTGCGCGAATTGCTTCGATCGTTTCGACAAATCCACCCGCGCCACCATCAGCCAGATCATCCCGTGCCACGGCTGTCAGCACCACATATCTCAGTCCGAGCAATTGGACGGCTTCCGCTACTTTTTGGGCTTCCTGAGGATCTAGGGGCATGGGCGCATGACCTTTATCTACTTGACAAAAACCACAGCTCCGAGTGCAGATTGGCCCCATTAATAGGAAAGTTGCGGTCTTTTGGCTATAGCATTCAGCCCGATTTGGACAACGCCCTTCCTCGCAGATAGTATGGATTTGACGCTGTTTGACGATCTGCTGAACCGTCGATAATTCGCTGGCTGTACCGATCGATCTCCGCAGCCACGGTGGTAAAGATTGAATTTCGGCGCGCCAAACAGCAAGTTCCGAGGGAGATGTGGGCATAATTAGAAATATGGGGGGTAACTGATGAGTGACAAAACCTTCGTGGATGTAAAGACAACAAGGAGTCGAGTGTGTCAACTAACAAAATCTTGGTAATCGATGATAGTCGCGTGATTCGGAAAACCGTGCGCGATATGCTGCCCGAAGGTGACTTTGAGGTAATTGAAGCAAAAGACGGGCTGGAAGGGATCGACTTTATCGAAAAAGAACGTCCATCCCTAATCATGCTAGATTTTATTCTACCTAAAATGAGCGGCTGGGATGTGTTTCAACAGATTCAGTCCAATCCTGACTATCAGAAAATTCCCTTGGTATTGATGTCAGGGAAAAAAGAGGAAGTCACCAGTAAGATTTCCGAACCGTTTGAATTTTTTGAATTTATCGAGAAACCATTCGATCGAGTCGTCCTCGCTGAAGCTATTCGCGTCGCAATGGTCAAGGTTCGCAAAGCGCGTCCCCGTGTGGCTGAACTCTCTGGTAATATCTCTAGTGGCGGCGATACTCAAGTTAGCAACGAAGAGATCGCTCAGTTGCAAGCTCAAATTGCTCAAATCCAAGCAGCTCACAGCACCGAGATTCAAGAGCTACAGGCGCAAATATTAGCGGCTAGTCAGTCCCAGCGTGCTGAACTTCAAGATTTAGCAGCTAAATTTGAAGCATTCCAACAAGCTAAAGGTACCGCACATCAACCCACGATCGAGAAAGTAATCCAACTCGAAACCGAAGTTGACACCTTGAAAAAACAATTGGGTCAGTTGATCGTATTGATTAAGAAGAAATTTGCGGTTTAGTGAATTAATCAATTTCTCGTCTACCTTCCAATGCCCGTGCCAGGGTAATTTCATCGGCATATTCGAGATCCCCACCCATCGGTAGCCCGAAGGCGATTCTGGTTACTTTGGTCAAGGGCGAGATCAGTCTACCCAGATAGAGCGTCGTAGTTTCGCCTTCAACAGTGGGGCTGACCGCGACGATCACTTCTTTGACAGCTTGACGATTGATCCGCTGTAATAAGGATGAGATATTTAGTTGTTCTGGCCCGATGCCGTCCATTGGTGAGATCACACCACCTAAGACGTGATATTTGCCGTGATATTCTCGCGTTCTTTCTAACGCAATCACATCGCGAGAATCAGCAACCACACAGATGGTGTGCGAGTCGCGCTGGGGATTTTGGCAAATGTCACAAATTGGTTCAGCCGATAGATGAAAACAGACCTGACACAACCCGACTTGCTGCTTTGCATCAATCAGAGCTTGCGCCAATTGTTCGACTTCTGGCAGCGATCGCTTGAGAATATGTAAAGCCAGCCGCTGTGCAGATTTGGGGCCGACTCCAGGCAAGCGTTGTAACTGCTCGATTAAATTAGCGAGGGGGCGCGTGTAAGCCGTAATTTTTGCTCCTGTCTGTTTGGATCAGTAACAATTGTACGCGAAAATGAGTATGGTTTTCTATCCCTCCACACTCTCAACACTCTCATCGTGTTCACCCAATCACCACTCCCGATCGATCTTCTCACCAGTGGCTGGGTGGTAGTAGTTTTTGTGGTGCTATTTGGGCTACTACCGTCGATCGCTTTTCCCCAGACTTCGCTACCATCGATTGCTAGTCGGATTGTCGGGGCATTTGTCCGAACGGTGATGACGATCGCCATTGGTAGTATTATCTGGACGAAGCTGGGTTTATTTACCTGGCTGATTGCCGTATTGATTTATCTGACTGGACTGGGCATTGGCTGGCTGTCTAGTCATAAGTGGCAGTATCGAGTCAAATTTGAACAAATCGGGCAGCAAATCGCGATCGCTACGATTGATATATTCGATCGGGGTTTATCTATATCCCAACTTCGAGGCTGGCTGCTGCTGCCATTTAAAGCTCTAACTCGATCGGTGCAATCTCGCCCCAGCCAGCGGCTGAATCCTCGATGGAGCTTACCGCTGGCGATCTTGACCACGGTCGGCATGATTGCAATTCTAGGGCTGACAGTTTGGCTCAGGTTCGAGCATCCTCTGACGGAATTTCGTTTCAGTACACCAGATACATATGGTCAGCTCCTAATTGCCCAGCAAATCTTAGCGCGGGATTTACCGACAGTTAGCTACCTACCAATTTTTTCTAGTTTGGCCGCTTTTCTGACCGCCATGAGCGGCATCCATCCGGTGCAGGTCATTCATTTACTTGGGGCAATTGTCGGCACGTTACTAGTTCTGAGTGTTGGTTATACCACCAACTGCTTAACCAAAAATGGCGCGGCTGCATTGGCGACTAGCTATAGTTTGGGTGCTTATTTATTTACCTGGAATCTGCCGATTTCTGAGCGGCTCCCTCTAGACATCCAAAACTGCTTGGGGATGATTCGGGATACGCTTAATGCTGGTTTGATTCGATCGTGGGCAGTAGGGGAACTGGAGCTTGGGGCCTTATTTGTGATTTTGGCGATCGGATCCAGTACCCACATTGCCAGACCTGCCCAACGTCAAGCAGCCATGATCAATACGTTCTGCTGTATTGTCCTGGTGGCAGTCATCGCGCCCAGCTTGCTAATCCTCCTCTTATTTGCAGGACTGGGGCTGATCTTTGGCAGGCAAATGGCGATGTTTAGTATTAGCATGGCATGGCCGATGCTCGCGGTGTTGGCGGCGATTCCTGATCGCAACTTCTCGCTGTTCAAAGGTGTGTTAATTACACTGCCGATCGGGTTGAGTCTGACGGTGGGTCTAGTTTTTGTGGCGATTGCGGCGGCGGGTCGATTGTTGCTAGCCAATTGGTCTGCACCGATTTGTCTGACGGTATTTATTGCCATCACTCTCAATTTTGCCCTACCATCCCCACCCCAACTCGATTATCTCGAATATGATGCCTCCGCCCGCAAAGCAGTAGAGATTAGCCGTCTATTTCCATCTCAGCAGTGGACTATCGTAGCTCCGATCGAGCAATTGGCTCAAATTTATGGCCGTGGCTGGTATGAAGATGCCGCCCAGTTTACCGCCAAATATCAAGGTCAGGTTGGTAATCCCAGCTTTCGGTTTCCCCAACCGACTTCACTATTTGTCTTCGTCGAAAAGCAGCCCTTCACCACTGACAAACCAGAGTACCCAGTTCTTTATTCAGTATTGATCGATCCCACCTATCGAAATTATCGTTCTCCTAGCGGACGGACACAGCTAGCAGCAGCGATGCTCAAACTCTGCGAAACCTATCGCCAACAGCATCATCCCCTGGACAGTCGGATCTACTATGAGGACGATCGACTCCGCATCTATCAGTTTGTCCCACATCCAAGGCTAGTAAAGCCCAAATGATCGATAGAAAGTGAGGTAATTGGAGCAGATCTCAGGTGCAGCAGAATTTAGTCAAAACCATCAGAATTAACCATTTCACCCTTCATGTAGAAATGTTAAGATAAAAGCGTCAATCCTTCTCTCCTCGGTTGTAAAAATGTCCAAGTCATCCCATCCAAAAGTTGTTGTTATTGGTGCAGGCATCGGCGGATTGACGGCAGGAGCCTTGTTAGCAAAGCGGGGTTATGAGGTGACAATATTTGACCAAGCGATCGTCCCAGGCGGCTGTGCGTCCACATTTAAGCGGCAAGGATTTACTTTTGATGTGGGGGCAACTCAGGTAGCGGGATTGGAACCAGGTGGCATTCACTACCGGATCTTTGAGGAGCTAGAAATCGAATTACCGCCTGCGGTACCTTGCGATCCGGCTTGTGCGGTATTTTTGCCTGGAGAAACCACGCCGATTAGTGTCTGGCGGGATCCTGAGCGGTGGCAAGCCGAGCGTCAGCAGCAGTTTCCAGGCAGCGAACCTTTTTGGCAGTTTTTACAGCAATTATTTAACGCTAGTTGGGAGTTTCAAAGTCGCGATCCGATTCTGCCCCCACGTAATTTTTGGGATGTAACTCAGTTGGTGGGAGCGTTGCGATTAGGCACACTGATTACTGTCCCGTTTACACTTTCGACTGTTGGTGACGCGCTCAAATGGTTTGGGTTAAATCAGGATAAACGGTTACGGACATTTCTCGATTTACAACTAAAACTTTATTCTCAGGTGACGGCAGCAGAGACAGCTTTACTATACGCGGCAACGGCTCTAGGCGTGTCTCAGACACCCCAAGGACTGTATCACCTTCAGGGGAGTATGCAGGTATTGAGCGATCGATTGGTGGCATCTCTAGAGCGGGATGGTGGTAAATTACTGATGCGGCACACGGTGGAATCGATCGAGTGTGATGAAGCTGGAATCACAGGCGTAACGATCCGCAACCAAAAAACGGGCGCAACCTGGACAGAATCCGCCGCTGAGGTGGTGGCAAATGTGACGGCTCAGGATTTAGTCAGATTGTTGGGTGACGCGGCTCCTAAGTCCAATCCGATTCCGCTACTGTCGATTGACGGCTATCGATCGCGTGTCAAGAGTTTACCCCAAGCTTCCGGTGCATTTGTGGTCTATTTGGGCGTAAAAGATGCGGCGATTCCGGCTGGATGTCCGCCCCATCTCCAATTTCTCTACGATTACGATGGGATCATTGGCGAGAATAATTCACTCTTTGTATCGGTAAGTCATACGGGAGACGGACGCGCACCTGATGGTAATGCGACGATTATTGCTTCCTCATTTGTCGATCCCAATAAATGGTACGGCGAGGGCATTGATTATGCGGCGATGAAAGCTGAGTATACTGAGGTGGCGATCGCAAAACTCGGTGAATATTTCAATCTAGCACCGGAAAATATGATCGTGACAGAAGTAGGCACACCCCGCAGTTTTGAGCATTTTACCGGACGCGAACGAGGAATTGTCGGCGGGATTGGGCAACGGGTATCGACTTTTGGGCCATTTGGGTTCGCAACGCGGATTCCCGTGGCGGGACTGTGGATGGTGGGCGATTCTACCCATCCTGGAGAAGGGACAGCGGGAGTCAGTTATTCAGCGTTAACTGTCGTCAGACAAATCGAGCAGCAGGTATTAGGTTAATACTTCTCAGTCTTGTCACATTACCGATCTTTGGGATGGCAATTTATGAATTGCCATTCCAAAGATCTAGGTTTCTAGGCGATCTGGCAGAAGAGATGCTAAATTAGCAGAGTATTTTTTAGTTGTCTAGCACTTTTTTGTTGTGCTAAAATAAATGAACGGCTTGACAAAATGATTCCGCCCTTCAACAATCTTGGCTACCTACCACCAGGGATATATGAAGTAACTTGGGATGAATTCTGGGAAAGATTTGCTACCAATACCTATCGAAAGCAAATGCTGACTGGATTACGATTGGCTCTCAACGCACTAAAATTTGCTGGCTGTCAGCAAGTTTATATCGGTGGTAGCTTTGTTACCGATAAGGAAAAGCCAAATGATTATGATGGTTGTTTTGAAATATTTGGTATTGATGAGAACAAGATCGATCCGATTTTTATCATTCCTGACTTGCAAGCCCAAAAAGACAAATTTCATGGTGAATTATTACCTAATTCAGTGATGGTAGGATTTTTTCAAAATGATATTAATAGGCAGCCAAAGGGAGTAATTTCACTCAATCCTAGTACTGTGCCATAAAAATTAATCTAATTGGAGTAATCAATTGTGATTCAGAATCAAAGTCAGTATAAAAATACTAAATCTAGTCTTAAAGATCTAGAGCAATCATTAGTAGCATTAGCTGATAATCCTGACAAAGTTTCTTCAAAGATACTTACTGCTCAACAAGCAGGATTGCAAATTTGGATCGATCGATTGAAATCCCAAATTACTGACTATGAGGCATTGCAGCAAGGTATATCATCATTGCAACTTGTCTCTCTAGATGATCTACCAATCGCAATTATAAAAGCTAGAATTTCATCTGGGATGACTCAGAAAGATTTGGCTCAAAAAATTGGTACTCAAGAGCAACAAATTCAACGCTATGAAGCTAATCACTATAGTGCGATTAGTTTCGACAGATTGATTAAAGTTGCTGATGCTGTGGGGATTAGTTTTAAGCATAGTGTAGAGATTTCGATCGCGAAACGTGCCCCCAAGGCGATTGAACCACTGGCTACAACTGCTCAGATCTAGATTTATGAGGATGGATAAAATAATCTTTTTGAGTAGGATTGCGATGATCTGTGCTGTTGATCGATTAAACTAGGATCGCCCTACAGGTCGATCGAATATGCCATTAAGTTGGAATGAAATCAAAAGCCGCGCCATCGCATTTTCCCAGGAATGGGAGAATGAAAGCTCTGAAGATGCGGAGGCAAAATCGTTCTGGGATGGATGGTTTCGAGTGTTTGGGATTTCACGGCGGCGGGTAGCGACGTTCGAGCAGTAGGTGAAGAAAGCAGATCATAAACAGGGTTTTATCGATCTGCTATGGAAGGGCACAATCTTGGTGGAGCATAAATCTAGAGGGAAAAGTCTGGATAAAGCCATGCAACAGGCAAAGGACTATTTCCCTGGATTGAAAGAACATGAACTCCCGAAATATATTTTAGTTTCGGATTTTCAAAAGTTTCGGCTTTACGATCTAGATACCGACGCGACGACGGAGTTTGAACTCAAAGACTTTGTGCAACAGGTGCATTTATTTGGGTTCATTGCTGGCTACGAACAGCGGACGTATAAAGATGCTGATCCTGTCAATATCAAAGCTGCCGAATTGATGGGCAAGTTTCACGACAGGTTGGAGGATATTGGCTATACTGGACACGATCTAGAAGTCTATCTGGTGCGGTTGCTATTTTGTCTATTTGCGGATGATACAGGGATTTTTGAGAAGGGGATCTTCTGGGAATATTTAGATTTGCATACCAAACCAGATGGTAGTGATTTGGCGATGCATATTGCTTCGATCTTTCATATCTTGAATACGCCGAGAGAACGGCGACTGAAGAATTTAGATGAGAATTTAGCCCAGTTTCCCTATGTAAATGGCAAGCTATTTGAGGAAGTACTGCAACCTGCGGCGTTCGATCTCCAGATGCGCGAAATGTTGTTAGAAGCTTGTGCTTTAGATTGGGGGAAGATTTCACCCGCAATTTTTGGTTCGATGTTCCAAGCGGTGATGAATCCCAAGGAACGTCGCAATCTCGGCGCACATTATACATCGGAGAAGAATATTCAAAAGCTGATTAAGCCGTTGTTTCTCGACGATCTATATCTAGAGTTTGAGAAAGCAAAAGGTAGTCGAGGCAAGCTTGAAGCTTTGCATCAAAAGATATCCGATCTACATTTTCTCGATCCTGCTTGTGGTTGTGGAAACTTCCTAATTATTACTTATCGGGAGTTGCGAGATTTAGAAATACTGATTTTATTGGAGTTAAATAAAAGTGGGCAGTTGGTAACAGATATTAGCTCGATTATTCGAGTAGATGTAGATCAGTTTGCAGGGATTGAATATGATGAATTTGCGGTGCGGGTAGCTGAGGTAGCAATGTGGTTGATCGATCACCAAATGAATATTAAGGTGAGTAATCAGTTTGGTCAATATTTTGTCCGGCTACCACTGACAAAGGCAGCGAAGATCGTACATGGTAATTCGCTGCGGATTGATTGGGAAACTGTTGTTGCTAAAGATAAGTTAAATTTCATTTTAGGAAATCCACCCTTTATCGGCAAACATCTTCAAAATGCCGAACAAAAAGCTGATATGGAAAGTGTTGCTGGTGGTGTAAACGGTGCAGGGGTATTGGATTATGTGGCGGCTTGGTATATCAAGGCTGCTCAGTTCATCCAAGGTACAAATATTTGTTGTGCTTTCGTGAGTACAAATTCTATTTCTCAGGGTGAGCAAGTTGGGATTCTGTGGCAAGAACTTTATAACCGTTACAAAGCTAAAATTCATTTTGCTCATCGTACTTTTAGTTGGACAAATGAAGCTAAAGGTAATGCCGCTGTACATTGTGTGATTATTGGGTTTGGCTTACAGGATATTGAAAGTAAGAAGATTTTTGATTATGTCGATATTAAGAGTGAGCCAACAGAACGAAAAACAAAGAATATCAATCCATATCTTGTAGAAGGACAAGACTTAATAATTTTAAAACGAACTAAGCCCATCTGTAATGTACCAGTAATATTGGCTGGAAATAAAGCAATAGATGGTGGCAACTTAATCTTTGACGATGATGAAAAAGAGAGATTTATTGCTGGAGAGCCTCTGTCTCACAAGTATTTTAGAAAATTTATCGGTTCGGATGAATTTATTAATGGCAAAAATCGGTGGTGTCTGTGGTTGGTTGATGTAAAGCCACAAGATTTAAAACAAATGCCTTCAGTTATAAACAGAATCGATAATATCAGAAAATTGAGACTGGCTAGTACCGATAAACAGGCACGTTCTCTAGCAGACTATCCAACAACTTTTAGAGATAAACACAATCCTGAATCGGCAATCATTGTCCCATTAGTTTCATCTGAAAACAGAAAATATGTACCATTTGGATTTATCGATCAAGATACAATTCCTAGTAATCTTTGTTCTTTTATCTCAAATGCAACTCTCTATCACTTCGGTATCCTCACATCTGAGATGCACATGACATGGGTAAAGTATGTGTGTGGAAGATTAAAAAGTGATTATCGTTATTCTAATACAATCGTTTATAACAACTATCCATTCCCTGAAAATATTAGCGACAAGCAAAAACAGAAAGTAGAAACAGCCGCGCAGACAGTATTAGATACAAGGGCAAAATATCCCGATAGCAGTTTGGCCGACTTGTACGATCCGCGCACCATGCCGCCCGACTTGGTGAAAGCACATCAGACATTAGATAAAGC
>JANNBD010000342.1:0-6434 GCA_031385105.1 Chamaesiphon sp. OTE_78_metabat_374 | reverse complement strand
TCAGCGCGGGAAACCATTGGCAGAGTAGCTGCTGGCGCAATCGCCAAGAAAGTACTCCAAATTTTTAACAATGTCGAAGTAATCGGCTATGTGAAACGAATTCAGGACATCGAAGCGACTGTCGATCCCAATACTGTCACCCTGGCGCAAGTCGAAAGTAATATTGTTCGCTGTCCTGATCTCGGCTGTGCAGATGAGATGATCGATCGGATTGAAGCGATCGGTAAAGAAGGCGACTCGATCGGTGGAGTCGTGGAATGTGTCGTGAGGAACGTCCCCAAGGGGCTGGGAATGCCCGTATTCGATCGACTGGAGGCGGATATCGCCAAAGGAGTGATGTCTCTTCCTGCTACCAAAGGCTTTGAAATTGGCTCTGGTTTCGCCGGAACGCTGCTAACTGGGAGCGAACACAACGACGAGTTCTATACCGACGAAAAAGGTGAAATTCGGACGCGCACCAATCGATCGGGCGGTACCCAAGGTGGCATTTCTAATGGTGAGAATATTATTATCCGTGTCGCTTTTAAACCAACAGCAACAATTCGGAAGGAACAAAATACGGTGACTCAGGCGGGGGAAGAAACAACGCTGGCGGCAAAAGGCAGGCACGATCCTTGTGTCTTACCCCGTGCGGTGCCGATGGTGGAAGCAATGGTAGCGTTGGTTTTGTGCGATCACCTATTGCGGCACTATGGACAGTGCAAGGTGTTGCAAGGCTAGCACCGAATTAAGGGTAGGGGTAATTCATGAATTACCCCTACCCTTAATTTAGTGTCAGAGATTTTAATTAGAGATTCGGAAAAGCTAATAACTTGAAAATTGTGGCTAGTGCAGTAGTCAAAATCAAGCTCATAAACAACCACAGCCGATTGTCCTGTTTGTCAATCTTGGTGTCTAGTTTATCAATTTTCTTCTCGACTTCCACTAATCGGGTGTCCATAATATCGATCTTCTTATCTAATCCCTGAATTAAATTCTTAATTTCTTTAAGGTCTGGATCCTGTGCCTGTGTCATGGTTCCTATTAGATATGAAGCAGCGTTATGGCTGTGGTTCGCTGGATATTCCTATTTTAATCGTTATGTTAATCAGAATATTATTTGTGGCAGTTAATTAATGAGCATCAGCACAGTAGTCTCCAAAATTGTAGCTTGCCTTTGTGTGATCGCCATCTACTTATCAATCTCACCTAGTGCCCTAGCAGGCAAATTAAGCGACAGAATCGATCGATTCCCCAATTGGACTGGTGTGGCTCAAGTGGCGCGACGTGAGGGCGAATTGACCTATCCTGCGTGGTTTCAGGGACGATGGCTAGCAACTAGTACACTGCTAGAACAGATTGCACCATTGGCTCCAGATGTCGTTACGCCTGGATTTGAAAGCAACCGTCAGTATATTGACAAACCGATCGAGTTCACGGTTCAATTTGTGCCGACTAGACCAGCGAAAGTTGCCAAATTTTCTCCGCTAAATTTGCCCAGATTAAAATCAAATTCATCTGCACCGCAAATTGTGGCCGATCGAGCTTTTAATGGCTTAAATATTGCTACAGTTTATTTAGGTGCCGCAAATGTTATGTCTGTCAAAATAGATCCGCAAAATTCTACCAAACAGATTACTCAACTCACCCAAGATCGAGAATTAGAAGCTTTTGTAACTGGATTCGATCTCGAAACTGCCCAGCAAAACCAGTTTGTTTCTACCGAAATTTCCCAGCAGATTTTTCGGACTAGCACAACAATCTATCTCAACACCGTTGAAACTACTACTAGTTATCAATTCTCACCTACGCCCACACCCTCAATTACCGCAACGCAGATTTCAGCAATCTATCTATCACCCAAAGATCCCAACTATTTTAAAACGATCGATAAACTTCAGAGCCGTCCGGTTGCGTTGTATAAATATAGACTAAATCTAGTGCCGACCCCTGAGCATGTAGAATAATACGAGGAAATTTAGCGGAATTGCGATTGTGTTTGACTTAGTAAAGTGGGGTATTCTGGCAAAAGTTTTGCCGTGGACAGGGCTATTTTGTGTCGTCAAGTTGGGAATGCATCGGCTCGACTGGGAACCTTGGGCATTTGATGCGCTAACTGGTGCCTTATTTAGCGCGGCGACATTTGTGATTGCCTTAATTTTGAGTGGCACATTGAGCGACTATCGCGCTTGTGAGGGAATGCCAGCCCAAATCGCTAATGCCCTAGAAACTATTAATGACACGAATCAAATCATTGCTGCTAAATATCTAGAATATCAATCAGAACCACTCAAACAAGCTCTAGCTGGTGTCAGTCGATCGATCCTAGATTGGCTCACCGAGGGCAAAGAATTTATGATAGTCGATGATTCGATCGATCGGCTCAATCCGCTCCTAGCTAAAATTTTAGACCTCGACAATTGCAGCGGATTTGTCACTTATATTCATGCCGAGCAAGCCAAGATTCGCGCCATCTCCAGACAAATGCGCGGTAATCGAGATACGGATTTTCTCGGAGCTGCCTATGTATTGCTCTGGTTATTTCTCGGCGGTTCGATCTTTGCGTTGCTGCTAATCGATGCAGAAAGGTTTAGCGAAAATTTAACTGTTTCGACACTAATGTTTACGCTATTTGTCTATTTATTATTCTTGATTGAGGATCTAGACAATCCTTTTGAATACGATGGTAAATCTAGTGTAGATGTGGGTTTATCAGCGTTAGAAAATGTTGAGGTCAAGCTCAAAGGATAGATTTTTAAATGTAGGGTGGGCAATGCCCACAGACCATATATGAGAAACGTAGGGTGGGCACTGCCCACAGACCGTATGTGAGCGAAACAAAAGACTTTAAACTGTTTGATTTTATCGATCAATCTTTACATCAATCGATTTTAACCACTCTAAATATTCATATTACTAAATCGAAAATGGTTTGTGGGCAATGCCCACCCTACAAGTTACTTTCGGTTTGCAAATCAAAGTGATTCAAACGCCGCTGTAAAACCTGATAATGTCATACATTCGTCAGTAAAATCTTCGGCATCGCTGACATTTTCGATCTGATATTCCATGATCCGTCGCTCGTCACCATGCATCTTTTTTGATGATAGTAATGTGGCTGGATATTTGGAGACAAGATCTTTAAAAGCTGTGCCATTAATCCGCCAGTCGTCGGCGGAGCAGTTGATGGTGATTTTCCACATTAATTTAGTTGATAATTAAGAATTGATAGTTTGTAGGTTGGGTTGAGCCTCGAAACCCAACGCTCTAGAAACACAACGCTCTAGAGATTTTGGTAGGGTGTGTTGGGTTTCATTCTTCAACCCAACCTACAGATCTCCCTACAGATGTACAGATCTACTTAGCCCGTATTTCTCATCCCCGCAGCAATTCCATTGATGGTTAATAACGCACCATCAAGGAGTTCTTTCTTGCTATAGCGAGAGTAAATCATGCCTGCGCCGCCGTGTTGACGGAGGCGTTTGAGGAGGGAGACTTGGAGGAAGCCCAGGGGGACGATGCTACCATTGCGGAGTTGGATCGAGCGTTGGAGTTCGGGATTGTCGTCTAGGAATTTCTCATGTCCAGAGATCCGCAGTACCATATCTTTGACAAGATGATACTCTTGGGTGATGCGATCGAACAAGATCTCAAACTGCTCTCGATTATCTGGATGGGAGAGTTCTTCCATGTAATGACGAGCGATTTGGAGATCGACTTTGGAGATCGTCATTTCTACTTTGGAAATAGCCATGCGGAAAAATGGCCATTTGCGGTAGAAGCCTTGGAGTAGCTCAAAGTTTTCCGCTGGAGCCTCAGCGACGAATTCTTGGAGGGCGGCACCAACACCATACCAGGAGGGAAGGAGAAAGCGGCTTTGTGTCCAGCTAAATACCCAGGGAATGGCACGGAGGCTGGCTAGATCCCGTTTACCACCACGACGGGCGGGACGAGAACTAATTTGGAGATGACTAATTTCGTCGATCGGGGTAACTTGATGAAAGAAGTTAACTAGATCGGGACAATCATATACTAGAGCGCGATAGTGGGTGCGAGACCTGTCGGCGAGATCTTCCATTACCTCGTTCCAGGGTTGGATATCATCGACACCACCAGACATTAGGCTCGTTTTGATTACGGCACTGGCTACCTGTTCGAGGTTGTAGAGCGCGAGTTCGGGGAGGGAGTATTTAGACGCGAGGACTTCACCTTGTTCGGTAATCTTGATCCGCCCATTAATACTCTGCCCTGGTTGGGCTAGAATCGCCTCGTGGGATGGCCCGCCGCCCCGTCCGACACTTCCCCCTCTGCCGTGGAAAATCCGCAGCTTGACGGCGAATTTCTCAGCGATCGATTGCAATGCTTTTTGGGCTTTGTGGATCTCCCAGTTGCTACTGAGGAATCCGGCATCTTTATTACTATCGGAATAGCCCAGCATCACTTCCTGAAGATGGGGGACTAAGCCAGGGATAGCATTAGCAGGGGTGGGTTCATAGCCGCCAGTGAGGGCGGAGCGATAGAGATGCAGCTCAAATAGAGACTGCATCACAATCGGAGCTTTTTTGAGATCTTCGACGGTTTCAAATAGGGGAACTACTTGGATGCTGGTAATTCCGGTAGCTGGATCATATAGTCCCGCTTCTTTGGCGAGGAGTAGGACTTCAAGAATGTCGCTGACATCCCGATTCATACTAATCACATAGGTTTGGCAAATTTCGGGGCCAAATTCTTGATGGAGTCGGCGCAACATCCGAAACGTTTCGACAGTTTCGACGGTTTTGGGCGAGAAGGGTAGTTCGCCTGGAATCAGGGGGCGACGGGTTTGGAGTTCCTGCACCAGCCAGGTGACTCGATCGGCTTCCGAGAGGTCGTGATAGGATTGGGGCAATACCTGGAGATAATTGGTAATTTCGGCGATCGTGTCAGCATGGTGACTACTCTCTTGGCGAATATCTAGCTGGGCGAGATTAAAGCCGTAGATTTCCACTTGACAGATCAATGTTTCTAGAGCTTGGCAAGTTAAACCAGTTTGTTGCAAGCTGAGGCGAATCAATCCTAATTCTTTCAGAAAATCTGCACCGGAATGATAGCAGGTATGGAAGTTTCGATCGGTTTTGGGCAACTGCAAACTGTCCCAGTCGGCTACTTGACGAGATCTGTCGAGGGTATTGGAGAGCCGCTCAATAATGTAAGTGAGCTTGAGTCGGTAGGGTTCTTGGCGATAGCGAATTGCTAGCTCATCATAGATTTCGGGAAAATGAGCTTTATCTTGTTCCAACGATTCTAGTAGATCGGGTAAAACGTTACTCCAATGGAGGGAAAGACTGAGTGAATTAGTCAGTCCCCGTGTCGATTTGATATATTTTTTCAGGACAATTCCCCGCTGATAGCAAGCAGTTTGCCAAGTGATTTTGGGCGTTACTGAAGGATTGCCATCTCGATCTGATCCAACCCAGGAACCAAATCGACAAAAGCGATTGTTGGGTGGATTAAGGTGGGGGAAAGACTGTTTGAGGGCGAGACTCAATCTTTGGGATAGCTTGGGAATTGCATCAAATAAAACTTCCTCGAAGTAATGCAGGGTGTAGTCCACTTCATCCAACACTGTCGGTTTGAATTGATGGAGTTCATCTGTCCGCCACCACAGCAGGATTTCTTCGAGTAACTGATTTTCGAGTTCGGTGACTTCCCACGAAGCGGAAATCCCCAGATGTGCCATATCTTCCTCGGCTCGATCGAGTTTTTCGAGAATTTGAGCTACTCGCCGCTGTTTGTCACGAATAGTATGGCGCACAATCTCGGTTGGATGGGCGGTAAATACCAAACCGATATCCAGCTCATCAAATAGTCTTTGCACCTGTTGAGGTGGCACTCCGGCCGCTTTGAGCAGCGGGAATAGAGCTGTAAATGTACCCCGATCTTTTTGGGGTGCGCCCGATGCTTGCCAATTCTTTTCGAGCAGCTCCGCACCCAGTGGCGCAAATGTTTCCGGCTGAGAATTTGTTGCTGTCCCAGCCAGGATTGGCTCCGCGTAGTGCATTGATAATTTAAGAGCTAGCTTCTGTTCGCACTGTTCATAGTGTTGCTCAACAATATTAATCAATTGAAAATACAGCGCAAAGGCGCGGGCGGCGCGAATCGCATCCTTGAGATCTAGCTGTTCGATCAGTTGGTGTACTTCTTGTGATAGCGGCTCTGAGGCACTACCATCTGACGAACATAGATCCCGCAATTGATTGAGTAGATTGACTAAATCTTGGCCGCAGGCATCCCGTAGTACTCGTTCCCACAAGTCTTCGATTACCTTGAGTCGATGGTTGAGTAATGGATTAGACGATGTTGTGACCATCAATTCTGGTTCCGAGAGGTGGGCTAGCGGATGCATATTACAGTTGCTCGCGGTATGGATTTAGGGGTTGAGAGTTAGGCTTTGGACTTTGGGCTTTAGGCTTTAG